>NZ_JCAIJG010000169.1:0-2664 GCF_059735615.1 Desulfosporosinus sp. Tol-M2 | reverse complement strand
GGGAAGACCGCAGTGGCCATCGATACGATTATCAATCAAAAAGGGCAGGACATGATTTGTATTTATGTCGCTGTCGGACAAAAAGCGTCTACGGTGGCCAACGTGGTGAAGACGTTGGAGGAACACGGCGCCATGGAATATACAATTGTTGTGGCGGCAACTGCTTCCGAACCGGCACCGATGGTTTATATTGTACCTTATGCCGGGTGTACAATGGGCGAACACTTTATGTACGCCGGGAAGGATGTTCTGGTTGTTTACGATGATCTTTCCAAACAGGCGGTAGCTTACCGTGAACTTTCTCTGCTGTTAAGACGTCCGCCCGGACGTGAAGCATATCCCGGAGACGTTTTCTATCTCCACTCCCGTTTATTGGAGCGCGCCTCGAAGCTGTCTGATGAACTTGGCGGCGGGTCACTGACGGCGCTGCCGATTATCGAGACTCAAGCCGGCGATATGTCAGCCTACATTCCAACGAACGTGATTTCCATCACGGACGGTCAGATCTTTCTGGAAGCCGACCTCTTCAACTCTGGTTTCCGGCCTGCAATTAACGTTGGTATCTCCGTTTCTCGGGTAGGAGGTAACGCCCAAATCAAAGCGATGAAGCAAGTTGCCGGCCAACTGCGTTTGGATCTGGCCCAGTATCGAGAATTGGCGGCCTTTGCCCAGTTTGGCTCTGACTTGGATAAAGTCACCCAGAATCGACTGGCGCGTGGTCAGCGGACACTGGAAATTCTCAAGCAGGGTCAGTATGCGCCTGCAGCTGTTGAAGAAGAAGTCGTAGTTATTTTCGCGGCAGTCAGAGGATTTATTGACGAAATTGATGTGGACAAGATCGGGAAATTTGAAGTAGAGTTTCTGCGTTTCATGCGCTCTGAGAAGGCTGCCCTGATGGAACAGATTCGCACAAAGAAGGCGCTCTCCGATGATATGATCGCCGAGCTTGGAAAAGCGATTAATGATTTCAAGAAGGGATTCTTGGCCTAGATTGAAAAGGAGTAGGTGAACGAGGTGGCAGGAGCACAAGATATTCGTCGTCGGATCCGCAGCGTAAGCAATATGGAGCAGATTACGAAGGCGATGAAAATGGTTTCCGCGTCCAAACTCAGAAGAGCCCAGACAAGACTTGTCGCTTCCCGTCCATATGCCCGCCAATTGCAAGCGGTCCTTGAACGCTTGGCGCAGTCTCAAGGGTCGGTTACACATCCCCTCTTGAAAAAGCGGCCTGTAGAAAAGGTGGTTTATGTGTTGGTAACTTCAGATCGTGGTCTCTGTGGGGGATACAATGCCAACCTCATTCGGAAGACCAGCGGACTGATTGCCGAAACACAGCAAGAAGTTAAGATGGTGGCTGTAGGCCGCAAAGGTCGAGATTTTTTTCGGCGCGGTAAAATGGAGTTTTTAGCTGAGTTTATTGGACTCGGAGACAATCCAACTTATAATCAAGCCAAAGAGATTGCTCAGGAAGTGGTTCGCCTTTATGAACAGGGTGAAGCAGACGAGGTGTATCTTTTATATACTGAATTTGTAACTGCGCTTACACAGAGGCCGACCCAAATCAAATTACTTCCGATCGAACAACCTGAAGGACAACCGGGTAAATCATATATGGTTGAGCCGTCTCCTGAAGAAATCCTTAGTACTCTGTTGCCGAAGTATATTGAAACGGAGATCTTTTGGACGATACTTGAAGGAAAAGCAAGTGAGCAAGGGGCTCGGATGACGGCCATGAGTTCGGCTTCGGATAATGCTAAGGAAATGATTGCCAAGTATACACTGGCGATGAACAGAGCTCGACAAGCGGCGATCACGACAGAAATATCCGAAATCGTCTCAGGAGCAGCTGCCTTAGAATAAGCTGCAGGAAATATTCAATAAAGGAGGTTTCGCGCCTGTGAATATTGGCAAGGTTTTGCAAGTTATGGGAGCGGTTGTCGACGTTAAGTTTGCGCCTGACGAACTGCCGGCAATATATAGTGCCATTCAGATTAAGGTTCCTGAGAAGAACATTAATATTACAGTAGAGGTAGCTCAACATCTCGGAAATGACACGGTACGTACAGTTGCCATGTCCTCAACGGATGGATTGCAGCGAGGCGTGGATGCGGTCGACACAGGAGCGCCGATTACGGTACCTGTAGGGCCGGCAACGCTAGGGCGAATGGTCAGCGTGTTGGGTTTACCGATTGACAATATGGGAGATGTAGTAACGGACACGCATTATCCGATTCATCGGCCCGCTCCGGCTTTTGCCGATCAAGAACCTTCCGCACGTATTTTAGAAACGGGGATTAAGGTTATTGACTTACTGGCTCCTTACGCTAAGGGGGGGAAAATCGGCCTGTTCGGCGGTGCCGGAGTTGGTAAGACAGTCCTGATTATGGAACTGATCAATAATATTGCCAAACAACACGGTGGAATTTCGGTCTTTTCCGGTGTTGGTGAACGTACGCGTGAAGGAAACGACCTTTGGAACGAAATGAAAGAGTCCGGTGTTATCAGTAAAACGGCTATGGTGTTCGGTCAAATGAACGAACCTCCGGGTGCCCGTTTGCGTGTAGGTTTAACCGGCTTGACTATGGCCGAATACTTCCGGGATGAACAAGGTCAAGACGTGCTGCTCTTCATTGATAACATTTTCCGCTTCACCCAGGCAGGATC
>NZ_JCAIJG010000089.1:0-1754 GCF_059735615.1 Desulfosporosinus sp. Tol-M2 | reverse complement strand
GGACATCTGTGGATGCATCCAGGCGTTTTTACGAAGAGCGAAATGCAGCTGTCTTTATTCGGAAATGGTAAATTGCGACCGGTTACCTGCTGCAGAAAAACGGATATTGAGGGCTTCGGAAAGAGATGTGATTATAGAACCCCGGAGCAGTGGCGGGAGCATCAGGCTGATTATTTCGCCTCGGCGATGGCCATGCCGGGCGCTACATTTATACCGTTGGTGCAGGAAGTTCTAAAATCACAGGGGCTAACAGAGGGCCAGATTATTGAGGATGCCGGTTTTGATGAATATTTTCTTGCCCACGAAGTGCTCCCGCAGATGTTGGTAGATACTTATGGTGTTTCGAGAACAGCCGCCTACGTGAAGTTAAGAAAATTTGGATTCGTAGTAGACCGGGAAAACGTTAACAAGGAGAAAAGGCAGCTGCGGATTTTTTAAATAAAGATAAAAATTTTTACACACCCATTACGCGATTTGGCGAAACAGGAGTAAAACTCAAACGTGGGTCGATAAAACAGCGGTTGAGAAAGCTGATGAATACCGGGGGTATCAAAACCGTTTTTTGGTGAGCAGGCATAAACCCTAATTAAAAGGTTATAGAAAGGGAGGGAATTGCATGGAAGAGATGTTGAAGCTCGTCGGCAATTTTGGCTTTCCGATCGTGGTGAGTGCCTATTTGCTGGTCAGAATCGAAAGGAAACTTGACGAACTTTCCGCGAGCATCACAGAACTGGCCAAGGCTGTTGCTGTCCTGAAAGTTTGAAAAGGAGGGAAACTATAAATGGAGTGGCAAAAGATCGTAATTCACCACGCGGCTAGTCCAACTGAGGTGCGGCGCTTCGGCAAGCAGGTGCCTGTAAACGCGGCCATGATACGGGAGTGGCATACAACCAAGGGATGGAGTGATATCGGCTATCACTTCGTGATTCTGCCGGATGGACGCTGTGAAGCGGGCAGACCCTTGTATCGGCCGGGAGCACATTGCAATGTTGGGCAGCGTAATTTTATCGGCATCGGAATTTGTCTGGTGGGAAATTTCAGTGAGACGAAGGTACCGGACGCCCAACTAGCCGGGCTGGTGAAGAAAGTCGTGCAGCTATTAGAAGCTTTTAAGCTGGGAGTTGGCGACGTCGAGCTGCACCGAGATGTCCCTGGGGCTGCCACGGAATGTCCGGGGAAGTATTTCCCGGAGGATATTTTCAAGCAGGAACTGGAAGCCAGGTTTAGTTAAAGCGATTAACATCTAAATTTAAGAGATAGGCTTGTTCAGGTATTATTATGAACTAGCCTATCTCTTTTGTGTATGGTTATTCAATATAATTCTTTATAAATTCTGAAATAGGATTGTTACTTTTCCAGGCTTTGATGGAACCAAAACCCATACTTAAGATGCGTAGTTAAGATTTCTGTTTAAAATCCGGGTGTACTCTCTTGATAAATGCATCGAATTGAGGAACGGTAAAATCTATCTCACCATAGCTAGTCGAATAAATCAACCCTTTGCTGATTAGTTTACTTCGGAAAATCGAAATCGAAGTAACGTTGCGTTTCATAACTTGTGCTACATTGGCAATCGTACAAGGGAGCTCTCCACACTTGACCATGGCTGCCATAAATGATTTTTCGGTTTGCGTGCATCGGTCATACCGAACCTGGAAGAAGCCTGCATCCAGTTTCGCATTTGTTGGGTCAATGTTTGCGCTGACGGTATCAATGCCGATTGCCTTAGTGTCGTGATTTTCCCAGATGGTGCT
>NZ_JCAIJG010000033.1:0-1236 GCF_059735615.1 Desulfosporosinus sp. Tol-M2 | reverse complement strand
GTGTAAGTTAATACACTATGATCGTGCCGAGGTCGAGTCCTATATGCAGCGACACTTGTCTTATGCAGGTGCGACTCGCGATGTTTTTTCAGAGGCGGCGATCAATGACATTTATCGTTTCTCCAGTGGTGCAGCCAGACTCATTAATAAGGTTTGTACGCATTGCCTCATGTATGGTGCCCAAAATGGTCATCGGATTATTGATGACCGCATGGTCAAACGGGTGATTGAGGGGGAATTATCATGATGCGCCTAGAAGGCTACTTTATAAGGACAGGTTTTTATGATCTTCTTCCTCAGGCCATGAAATTAGCCGTAGATCTTGGATACGATCAAGCTGAAATGATCGAAGCGATCTGTAAGGTGAGTGATAAGTTTTACCAGTATCCACCCACTAAAAATAGAAACGTTTGGTTTAGAAAGGTCTATGTTGAAAAGTTAGCTGAGGCTAGGGCGGATATTCTATACTTTAGGGCACAGGAAGTATCCGTAATGAGACCATGAGAATCGGCAAAACCATCAATGGGCAATAAACCTAGTTCCCTTGTTGCTAAAGGTCTCGCTGATCCGCCGCTTATTCTTCGTTTATCCGACTCCCAAACTAGATTGGGAGGTTCATATTGGTGTTGTTATGGTGCCTAGAGTATCATCCTTCGCACCAGAATGAGGAGGTGAAAAATGCCTAGACAGTCTATCGAACTATCTGAGAACATCAAAAAAAGCCTCGATAAAATGGCATCAACCTTCGGAATGACACAAAATGCACTAATTAACCTCGCTGTTACAACGATGGTCGTAAAATATGACGCCGAAGGAACAAGGATCTTTTTCGATTTAATTTCCCCGCCAACAAAAAGAAAATAAGGCGTTGTTGACCATCAAAAGAAAGACCTGTTGCCGATCTCAAACAATAACGACGGACTGACTGATGACGGACGGATATTTACCAGTTTTAATTAACCATAGAATATCCGTTCGTCCATTAATCTATTCTGGTCAGTCTATCAGACTATACTCAGACATTTTACACCGTCAATCTATGGACATTAAAGTGCGTCAGTAACAACAGTCACGCAATGCGTGCCGTATCTATTATATTTTGGCTGCTTGATTTAAATATGGCTTGGAAAGTTCATTGATCGTATCGTCACTCACACTCAAAAGTCTGCGAAAGCGACTTAGGGCCGCGTGACTCGGTACTTTTGTGCCTGTGATACCAAGGAAATTACGAAAGTC
>NZ_JCAIJG010000082.1:0-3074 GCF_059735615.1 Desulfosporosinus sp. Tol-M2 | reverse complement strand
AATATTCTTCTCTTCATTGAAGACGGGCATAATTACGGTTACCTCATTTTGCTTTAGCATACTGCACTCCTAACCCCTCATAGATCGTAATCAAGGTCTTCCCTTCCGCATCCCAATTGAAGTTTTCTGTCACAGCCTTCCGGCCGTTTTCTCCCATGGCCATTGCTTCGGCCGGATGATCTGTCAACCAAGTGATGGCCTTGGCAATAGCCGCCGGATCGAGAGGATCAACACAAAGCCCGCAATTATTCCCCTCAATAATCTCTTGCCACAACGGGAAATTTGAACCGATCACAGGAATTCCCGCCGACATATACTCAAATAATTTATTGGGCTGAGCATCCGTATGATTAGGGCCGGGATGCAATAAGACCAGGCCCGCACGGGACAAAGAAAATATCCTGGCCACCTCAGTTCTGCCAATTTGACCTAACTCCTCTACCCTCTCCCAGCCCGGCAGAGTTCTAATTTCCTCACGCAGCTGCGGGGGAGAGAATTTCCCACCCAGAAGAAGTTTCGCATCGGTTTGGCCAATCGCCTTTACCATTTCTGCGATACCGCGCACAGCAGTGATACTGCCGACGTAAGTTACGGCACGTTCCTTTTGGTCCCAGTCCTGACTGCCATATTCCAACTCGTCTAAGATCGGATAATTGTTAACCGCCTTACTGTTAGGCGTTATTTTAGCAAAACGCTTTTGGATAAAGGGAGTGGCCGTAATGACATAACTCATCCGCTTGGCGGCAAAATTTTCAAAAACCTCATATACTCTGGAAATCAGGAATCTTAGGGAAGCAGGAATCCAGGTCTTCATTAAAATATCGCGCGGTACATCTTCGTGAGAATCATAAATTACCTTTTTCCCGTTCCATCTTAAAAGTAACCCCACCGGGAGCAGCTCGGGATCATGAAAGTGATAAATATCTGCATCAAGAGCCCGTACTTTTTGGTAAACCGCCCAGACTGTTTTGGTCATGCGGGATAACCTTCCACCGCTCGGAGTCGCTGCACTATGCAAATGAATTCCATTGATGACTTGCTCCGGTGCATCGGGGGCTACCAAGTGTACTTCATACCCTCTGGCGGCTAATGTTGCACACTCTTTAAGATAAATGCGGGTATCTTTATAGGGATGAACCGATGTAAACTGACAAACTTTCATTCGCTTCTCCTGACTTCTAATAAGTTAACCAACCCGCCCACTTGTTCTTGCTTGGCAACCGCTAAACTCAAACCCCAAAAAGCCCATAATAATGGGTCTTCAAAGAATCTGCCTTCTCCTTGAGAACTAAGCCATATTACGAGAACTCCACAATTCGCCGCGAGCATATAGTTTCTCATTTTACCTGATGCTCTCAGATTTTGGATTAAAAACGTAGCAAGGAAAATAAGCATTGCCAGTATCCCTAAAATGCCCATCTCGGCTGCGACGGTCACAAGAGTAGTATGAGAGCGACTGACCACTCCTATGTACGGTAAGATGTAACTATAGGGATGTTCTATGGCCCATTGGAAATTCCCTAATCCGACCCCTGTAAATGGGTGCCCAAGGAACATCGCCCAGCCCCCTTCGATAAGGTATTGTCTGGTACCGATCGAGGGATCCTGTCCACTAAGCAGGAGAGAAATTCGCGACTGGACAGCTGGGATAAACCATAAGGAACTGATTCCCACCCCAAGTCCTGCCAAATACCTCCAGCGGTTTCTATTGGGGGAGAGTACGACTAAGACTATGATTCCAGCCAAAAGAATGAGCCAGGCCATACGGGAATACGTGAAAATCAGGGCCGCCAATTGGCAAAAAAGCCCCACTCCGATGCCCAGGCTCAGCTTCCACTGTTGCTTCAGTATGAGAATAGCAGTGCCTAGAATTGATATGTCCAAAAAACGAGCCAGAATATTCGAATCCATGAACGTAGCATTTACACGACGGGGTCCGGGAGCTATAGCCCCTCCCCAGATCCCCCAACCTGTTAAATACTGTACTATGCCAAAGATTGCCACAAGCGTGGCCATTACAAAGATTGTCCGCCAAACTCGCTCCAATATGAGCTCCAGTTCCCCTTCCGAACCTGAGCTGATCATAGCACCTATAGCTATACTCATACCAAGTGCGCTAAGGACGAGCAAGCGAGCCCCTTCCATAAGTGTGGCGTTCGGTTGCAGACTTCCGATTAAGGAAACCAAGGCTGCTATAAACAGCGCAAGTACACCCCAGTTAAGCATCGATCGAGAAAGAATGCCCAAAAAACTTAAACCCTGCTTTCGCATTAAAAGTCCTGCTCCCCAAGCAATTAAGAGCATGGTGGCAATCCTTACAAAAGTGAGGGTCGTCGGAGATTGCGGAGTACTTAGATAGGGAGGAAATAATACTTTACTGATATCCCAGGGAACCATAGCAAAAAAGAATGGTATTAGCCATCTACCCCATTTTTCCAATCCAGTATCCCTCCATCTGCTCCAGGCTATACCTGCTGATTTCATCCTGATTTATGCTCTTTCATGCAGAGGCAAGCTGATTCGAAAATGCGTATACCAATTGTCTGACAATCTGCTCACCTGCTTGTCCTGTTCCATATAAGACTTTGGAGAAATCCAGGGTATTCTTGCGCAGAGCTTGTTCAGCACGGAGGATATTATCCGGCTGGGCACCGACTAAGGTGTTGAAACCATTTTCCACGAGTTCCACCCATTCGGTTTCATCACGCAAGGTGACACAGTGTTTCCCAAAGAAATAGGCCTCTTTCTGAACACCGCCACTGTCTGTAAAAACCCCATTACAGGCAGCAAGCAAGGTGATCATATCAAAATACCCGACAGGGTTAGTAATTTGAATCTTACTCAGGGTGATCCCTTCACTTTCCAGCAATTTACGCGTTCGGGGATGCAGCGGCAAAACAACGGGGGTTCGGGTCGATATATCCTCTAAGGCTTGCATAATATTGGTGAGGCGGGTCGGGTCATCCGTGTTTTCTGCCCGATGAACGGTCGCGAGATAAAAGCCGCCGGCTAACCTTGCCAGCAAAGTTGCAGTTTCCGGAGAGGGCTTGGCAATCTTTTGATAGAAGAGGGCT
>NZ_JCAIJG010000162.1:0-1531 GCF_059735615.1 Desulfosporosinus sp. Tol-M2 | reverse complement strand
GGCCCATTGGAAATTCCCTAAACCAACCCCGCTAAACGGGTGCTCAAGAAACATCGCCCAGCCCCCTTCGATAAGGTATTGTCTGGTACCGATCGAGGGATCCTGTCCACTAAGCAGGAGAGAAATTCGCGACTGGACAGCTGGAACAAACCATAAGGAACTGATTCCCAACCCAAGTCCTGCCAAATACCTCCAGCGGTTTCTATTTGGAGAGAGTACGATTAAGACTATGATTCCGGCCAATAGAATCAGCCAGGCCATACGGGAATACGTGAAAATCAGGGCCGCCACTTGGCAAAGGAGCCCTACTACGATGCCCAGGCTCAGCTTCCACTGTTGCTTTAGTATGAGAATAGCAGTGCCGAGAATTGATATGTCCAAAAAACGAGCAAGAATATTCGAATCCATGAACGTAGCATTTACCCGACGGGGTCCGGGAGCTATAGCCCCTCCCCAGATCCCCCAACCTGTTGAATACTGTATTATGCCAAAGATTGCCACAAGCGTGGCCATTACAAAGATTGTCCGCCAAACTCGCTCCAATATGAGCTCCAGTTCCACTTCCGAACCTGAGCTGAACATAGTACCTATCGCTATACTCATACCCAGTGCGCTAAGGACAAGCAAGCGCGCCCCTTCCATAAGTGTGGCGTTCGGTTGCAGACTTCCAATTAAGGAAACCACGGCTGCTATAAACAGCGCAAGTACACCCCAGTTCAGCATCGATCGAGAAAGAATGCCAAAAAAACTTAAACCCTGCTTTCGCATTAAAAGTCCTGCTCCCCAAGCAATTAAGAGCATGGTGGCAATCCTTACAAAAGTGAGGGTCGTCGGGGATTGCGGAGTACTTAGATAGGGAGGAAATAATACTTTACTGATATCCCAGGGAACCATAGCAAAAAAGAATGGTATTAGCCATCTACCCCATTTTTCCAATCCGTCAACCCTCCATCTGATCCAGCGAATTTACAATTTCATACAGTCAAAATCCGCCAGCTGTTTAACAATCTGCTCACCTGCTTGTCCTCTTCCATATAAGACTTTGGTGAAATCCAAAGTATTCTTGCGCAGGGCTTGTTCAGCACGGAGGATATTATCCGGCTGGGCGCCGACTAAGGTGTTGAAACCATTTTCTACGAGTTCCACCCATTCGGTTTCATCGCGCAAGGTGACACAGGGTTTCCCAAAGAAATAGGCCTCTTTCTGAACACCGCCGCTGTCTGTAAAAACCCCATTACAGGCAGCAAGCAAGGTGATCATATCAAAATACCCGACAGGGTTAGTAATTTGAATCTTACTCAGGGTGATCCCTTCACTTTCCAGCAATTTACGCGTTCGGGGATGCAGCGGCAAAACAACGGGGGTTCGGGTCGATATATCCTCTAAGGCTTGCATAATACTGGTGAGGCGGGTCGGGTCATCCGTGTTTTCTGCCCGATGAACGGTTGCGAGATAAAAGCCGCCGGCTAACCTTGCCAGCAAAGTTGCGGTTTCCGGAGAGGGCTTGGCGATCTTTTGATAGAAGAGGGCT
>NZ_JCAIJG010000198.1:0-5954 GCF_059735615.1 Desulfosporosinus sp. Tol-M2 | reverse complement strand
CTTGTGCTGCGCAAAAGGAAAAGTGAAAAAACAGCCTTTTTGGATGAAATAATGCCTGAGGTCGAAGACGAGGTAAAAGCCCAGATAAGGAGTATGCAGCGCCTTGATGATAAAGAGGAGCCAAACTTTGCGGATGCGGATTATATCTTAGCTGCTTATGCGGCCTCGCTTAAAGTGCTGACATCTTATAATAATATCGAGGACATTGATGTTGCCTATGAGCTCTCCAGAGTGAAGAAAAATGGTGAACTTTCACCCGTCGCCCAAGTAATTGAGAGCGCTAAAAAGATTGCCTACGACCAACTCATACCCAGTGAATTTGACTCGTTAACGTGGAGGTCGTTATCCGCAGAGGAGAAGCTCTATATCAAGGGGCTGGAGCTTGAAAAGAAAAACATCTATCTAGTATCAGCCTATCAAGAACTGGCCAGAGGCTTTGGCGTTAATGAATATAAGGATTTTATGGAAAACACCAGGGCAAACCGCGCTAGGTTTAAGACAGCGGGCGAGTGGGCTGGTCGCAATATCAGGGGTGACGGCTTTGCAGGAACACTGCTTCGCAATGTGTTTATGGCTCTTTACTTGGCAAGCAAGGACGATAATAACGTAGCGGCCGGTAAAAACTGGCTTAAAAACGAAGTTCCGACGTATGATGGGAATGGACGCAAGCTAATTATTGAGTTTTTGGGCTATATCGCAACCTTTGAACACATTAGCAATATGAGCCATTGGGAAAAGGAAGCTGCTGTGGCGATGATCTTAAAAGAGCTGATCAGCAATGACGGCGTGTAACTAGGATTTCCGGAACCATATACAGTTTGATTTCAAATTTAGGGATTCTGAGAATAAAAATATGGGTGGTGATAATCTTGCCAAGAACTGAAGAATATTTAATAAGCTTGGTAAAGGAGTTAACCTCATTGCCTAAAGAGACTGTATGGTTTGAATTCAAAGTAAATAATGACAATCCTTATGAAATTGGAGAATATATTTCAGCCCTTAGCAATTCAGCTACGTTAGCAGGTAAGTCAAATGCTTATTTGATATGGGGGATCAATAATGAAACCCATGACATTGTTGGAACTGATTTTAAACCGAGTGAAGCAAAGGTGCGAAATGAAGAGCTCGAAAGCTGGCTGCTCAGGTTATTAGCTCCAAGAATTTTCTTTAGGTTCTACGAAATATTATTTAATCACAAAAATATTGTGATTTTAGAATTAGAAAAGGCATTTGGAAAGCCGGTACAGTTTAAAGGGAGTGAATACATTCGGATTGGATCATATAAAAAGTTGCTTAAGGATTTCCCTGAAATAGAACGAGAGCTCTGGCGAGCTTTTGACCAAACTAGTTATGAAGAAAAGATAGCAAAGGACCATTTGACTGAGAGTGAAGTTCTTAACTTTATTGACTATCCGGCTTACTTTGAGCTATTAAAAATGCCTTTGCCGGAAGGCAGGAAAAGAATTATTGAAAAACTAAGTAAAGAGGGTTTGATCGTTCAAAATAGTGCTGCTGGTTGGGATATAACAAATCTCGGGGCAATTCTCTTTGCAAAGAAATTATCTGATTTTAAACTACTAAAAAGAAAAAATGTTAGAGTAATCCAATACAAAGGTAACAGTCGAATTGAGACAATAAGAGAACAAGAAGGTGGCAAAGGCTATGCTTCAGGGTTTGAAGGGCTTATTGGGTTTATCAATAATCTGTTGCCCCGTAACGAAGTGATTGGTAAAGCTCTGAGACAAGATCTTCCAATGTATCCAGAGCTGGCAGTAAGAGAATTAGTAGCTAATGCTTTAATTCATCAGGATTTTTCAATTAGAGGAACTGGTCTTATGCTGGAAATATTCTCGAATAGAATGGAAATAACAAATCCGGGCCAACCATTAGTGAACTCTGAAAGATTCATTGATACTCCACCAAAATCAAGAAATGAAGAATTAGCATCATTCATGAGAAGAATTGGTGTCTGTGAAGAAAGAGGTAGTGGATTTGACAAGGTAGTATCAGAAACTGAGTTTTATCAATTGCCTGCCCCAATTATTGAGGTCACAAAGGAACACACTAAAGTCATTTTGTTAGCTCACATTGATTTTAAAGAAATGAGCAAAGAGGATAAGCGCAGGGCTTGCTATTTACATACCTGTTTGAAATACGTGAATAGGGAATTCATGACAAACATGTCCTTGAGACAAAGATTTGGCTTAAATGATAAGGATGTTTCAGTCGCTTCACGTATAATAAAAGACGCTACTGAGCATGGCCTTATCAAGTTGTTGGAATCTGATACGAACCAGAGATATTATAAATACATACCATTCTGGGCGTAATTTCATTTGCAGGTCATTTGCAGATATGTCGATTCATAGATTCAAATATTCGTTAAGAGCTTGATTTTTAAGGGATTTCATTAACTGGATTTGGGCAATTTCGTTTGCAGATCATTTGCAAAAGTGTTACTAAATAAAAGGCAAATATAAATAAATTGAAGATTTGTGACGCGAATAACATGGATTAATCATTTGTTGATATGGAGGAACTATACGAGGTGTTGAAATGATCAACCGTTATTCTTCCAGGCAGACGCGTCTGGATAGACAGTTTCTAGCTGACAAGTTGCAAAACGCGGCGAGTTATGACCGCATCGCCGGTTATTTTAGTTCGTCAATCCTGGAATTTGCCGGCGAAGCCATCGAAAGTATCAGCGGCAAGGTGCGTTTAATTTGTAATTCTCAAATAGAAAAAGAAGATTGTGTGACTGCAACGGCTGCCGCTGCCGCCTTACGGCGTGAGTGGTGTGAAAACGAACCGGAGAAGGTGTATGCCTCGGCAACCCCCCGTTTGCAGCGTTTATATGAGCTTATGAAAAGTGGCAAGCTGGTAATAAAAGTACTGCCGAATAACGTTTTTGGACTTATTCATGGTAAGGCAGGAGTGATAACACTTGCAGATGGAAGCAAAACCTCTTTTATTGGCAGTGTGAATGAAACATTATCCGCTTGGCGCTTGAATTATGAAATGTTATGGGAAGATAACTCGCCCGAGGCCATAGAGTGGGTGCAAAATGAGTTTGATTATTTCTGGCAGCATCCTGCAGCGATTCCTATGTCCGACTTCGTTATGGAGGATATCGGGCGTATCGCGGCGAGAGAAGTAATCGATGAGCTTACAAAGTGGCGGGAGATGCCCGAACCGGCCCAGGCTGTTGTCGAAGCACCTGTTTATCGTGAGGAACTTGGGCTTTGGCAGCATCAGAAATACTTTGTCGATATGGCTTTCAGAAATCACAGAAAAGCATATGGCGCAAGATTTGTCCTTGCTGACCAAGTAGGGCTGGGCAAAACAGTTCAACTTGCTCTTTCCGCTCAGCTTATGGCTCTCTGGGGTAACAAAGCGGTACTCATTATTGTGCCTAAAACGCTGATCTGGCAGTGGCAAGATGAAATGAGAACTCTGCTGGATATGCCTTCTGCGGTTTATAATGGCAAAGAGTGGGTTGACGAAAATGGGATTAAGTATCCCCCGTCAGACGATATACGCAAGTGCCCCCGCAGAGTGGGGATAATCTCGCAGGGTATTCTCGTAAATGGCCGGGCTGAATATTCGGAGCAGTTACTCGCCATGCAATATGAATGCGTCATTGTAGATGAAGCGCACCGGGCGCGGCGTAAGAACTTGGGTGAAGATAAAGAATATTTAAAGCCTGACCCCAACAATTTATACGACTTTCTCTTAAAAATATCACTCAGAACACATAGTATGTTACTTGCAACCGCAACGCCCGTGCAAATGTACCCGATCGAAGCCTGGGATTTGCTTAACATTCTGTCCCAGAAAAACAATTCAGTGCTGGGCAGTGATTTAAGCAAGTGGCGAAAAGATCCGAAGCGAACGCTTGATTTGATTATGGGCAAGGCAAAAATCGGAGACTCTCCGGCAGAATGGCTGGAACAATGTGAGTGGCTGCGCAATCCATTCCCGCCCGCTGAAGAAGATGAGCTTAACTTTGGGGGCATAAGAAAACGGCTGCGCATGGAAGAGGATAATTTTATCATCAAGCCGGAGCAGATCAAGGCCATGCACAGCACTCCGGAAGGCCGTAAAGTGAGCAGGATTTTCGAGGGCGGGTTTATGCAAAACCATAACCCCTTCATTCGCCATATCATTATGCGAACAAGAGATTTTTTGGAAAACAACAATAATCCCGAGACCGGTGAGCCCTATCTTAAAAAGATTGAAGTTAGCTTAATGGGTGAATCAGAGAGCGAAGGGATACAGCTGCCGCCATATCTGCAAGACGCCTATCGATGTGCGGAAGAGTTCTGCGAACTGCTCGGGAAACGGGTGCGGGGCAGCGGTTTTATTGAAACACTTCTTTTGAAGCGGGTTGGCAGTACGATGCTGGCCGGACGCAAAACTGCAGAAAAAATGATGAACTGGGGAAATACTGACGAAGACATTTTCGAGGAAGATGATGACTATTTCACTACAGATACCATAAGAAATAATGCACAAGCAAACAACAAGAATGCGAGTGCGGTTAAGGATATTACTGAAGCGGAGCGAGACGCGCTAGCCCGTTTTATCAAGACCCTTGATGAAAACAATGACAAAGACCCGAAATATGCTTTGGTGTTAGATTTGCTTACGAACAAGGGTTTCAAAGACAAGGGCTGTATTATTTTTTCCCAGTACTATGATTCATCCTACTGGGTGGCTGAAAATCTATCCCATGATTTAAAGGGCGCAGCCATTGGTCTGTATGCTGGAGGCGAAAAATCTGGGATTCTTCGTGATGGAAAGTATCATAGGCACACCAAAGAGGACATCAAGCGAATGGTCAGATTAAGAGAAATTAAGGTTCTTGTTGGTACAGAAGCGGCTTCGGAGGGTTTAAACCTGCAAACACTCGGAACTTTAATCAATTTGGACTTACCCTGGAACCCTACCAGGTTGGAACAAAGAAAAGGTCGGATTCAGCGAATTGGTCAGCAAAACGATCAGGTACTAATCTACAATATGCGCTATAAGGGCTCAGTTGAAGATCGGGTTCATTCCATGCTTTCGAAACGCTTGCACAACATCAGCGATATTTTCGGACAGCTGCCCGATATGTTGGAGGATGTCTGGGTACAGGTGGCAATGGGCAAAAAAGCCGAGGCCGGAAAGATTATTGATGCAGTGCCAATGCAACATCCTTTTGAAATCAAATATCATAAGCAAGCAGTCAATGACACAAACTGGGAAGACTGTAGGGTTGTTTTAAGCGGAAGCGAAAAGCGGAAGTGTCTGCTTGATGGCTGGAGGTAAGCAGGATTACTGCGCTTCCATAAAGTTCAGAAATTACTGAATATTACGCAGTGGTGGAGCCACCAAATCTTCTGAAATAGAGCCACATAATCCGTAAAATAGAGCCATTGAGTTGATGGTGAGAGCCACCTGCATATGGCACAGTGAAACGGCCGATTTTGCGAAGCAAAACGGCCGCAATGCGAAGCTGAGCAGCAGCTCGATCTTTGTTTGTGCATATTCCGGCGTGAAAAACACTTTGACCGCTATTAATTGTTCACCATGACCGTCGAAAATGAACGGTGTGACCACAGAAACTTTACACCCCACCTTTACATATTAGCTGTACATTGACATCTCATTACCAACAACAAGATGCGCGCAGAATAAGAATGACCCCATGCAATCGTCGGGGTTGTGGTCAGTGTGGGCAAGTCAACCCCAAAGAATACTTATAATTAGACTTGTCCAAAGCCTGGGGAAAAGCTCTTTTTAGACAGACCCCAAATAGCTTTTCCCCAGGCTGGCACTGTCCACAACCCATGTCAGATTAGGAGTAATTATTTACCGGGATAAATGTGGCCAAGCGCCGGAAAGGTATTACAGAGTGTTCAGCATGCTCGGTTACCTCCTATATTAACAGTTGTTTCCGCTAGCCTAAAAAG
>NZ_JCAIJG010000087.1:0-2908 GCF_059735615.1 Desulfosporosinus sp. Tol-M2 | reverse complement strand
TCCTTATTATAGAAAACGGCTGAATTAGTCATATGGAAGTTCTTAAGCATATTGCTTTGAACGGTAAACAGTGTTTCAGGATAGCGGAGGTGGTTCTTTAGGCTTGGCGGCAGGCTAACGATGTCTTTGAATACTCCCGGAAATATTTTCATATAGGTCCTTAAGACCGGATCTTGGGGATCAACAGCATAAAAATCAACTGTTCCGTCATTGGCATCGATGATTACTTTTACAGAGTTTCTGATATAGTTAAACCCTTGATTTGGATACATATTCGAATAGGGGAGAGCATCAGATGTAGTGTAAGCATCGATAATCCACTTAAGGCGGCCATCATCAATGACTATATAAGGGTCTGCATCATAGGTTAAAAACGGCGCTAATTTTTTAACTCGTTCTTCTATATTGCGGTACACCAGCAATTTGCTCTCAGGAGTCACCTGAGCGGCAAGATAGAAGCGTGTGGTTGCATGGCGAAGGGATAACATCAGCTTATTAAGAGGTGTAAAAGCTATCCCAGTTTTACCTTGATAAGAATTTTCAACATTCGCACTGCCTTGGGGATAATCAAATTCTTTCACTGAAGTATTGGCGACGACCCATTCATTGGTCAGTTCGCCGAAATAAATCCGTGGCTCGGACATCTTCAATTCCGGAAACTCACTGACCGGAGGGACGTCTTTAATGGCAAAGGAGGGAAGTCCTTCAGAGGTGACGGCATTGGCAAACGAAGCAGACGCTCCGTAACCATGTGTATATTTAAACTTCATATTCACAAATGTTTTAGCTTTTTCATCTAAATCAGGGGTTGAGATTTCTCTTGGTCCAATCATTACTTGACGATATTCCCCGTTGACTGTATACCGATCGATATCAATATCATTAAATTTATAATAGAGACGAATGCCTTGCTTCTGGTTATAGGTTTGCAACATGGGCCTGGCATCGTTAAGTCGAATGTTGTTAAGTGTTGACTGATCCGCCTTCAAAGCACTGATTGTGATGGGTGTGTTTCCCGGATAGTCAATTTCTGTAATTTTGTCTAAGCCATACCCAAATCGCGTCAATTCGATCTCATGTTGAATATACGGCTGCTCTTTACTGAGCTCGTTCGGTAAGACGACAAACGATTGAATTAGGGCAGGTATTATTCCATAGATCAAAAATCCGACTACAAATATACCCGCTACCGGCAATGTTAATAACCGTGACTCATTAGAAGCCAAGGTCATAAAGGCTAAAATAGATCCTAAAATACTGATAACAATTAGTATTTTCAGAGCTGGGAGTGTAGCTGTTAAGTCTGTAAATCCGGCACCAACAATATGTCCGTGAACCGAGTATAGTAACTGGTAAATATCAAGATAATACCCGAAAGCTTTTAAGGCAAATAGAATTCCAATCAGAACGGCCAGGTGCTTTCGAGCAGAACCTAAGGAGACAGCCTCTCTCTGCCATAGTTTCTTGGAGCGGAATCGGATGACCCCAGTAAGGATATAGAAAATAGTTGTGAATAAGGTCAGTAAGAACAAGGGGCCGAAAAATGCATTGAATAGAGTTATCCAAAAAGGTAATTGAAAGAAGTAAAAAGCCAAATCCTTGCCGAAAATCGGATCGGATTGTCCGAAAGGGGTGGCATGGATAAACGCTAATACATCTAACCAGCCCGTGAAACCTGCAACAAAGCTGACTCCAAAACTCACAACAATAGAAATAACAAGTAACCAAATGGCAACTTTCTGCTGACTCAGATTAAAAATCGGTCGGTTCATATCCTGAACTAAACGCAAACGCAGACGCAAACGTTCATTGACAAAGGTAATAATGGCGTGGCGAATAGAAAGTAAGGTTCCGGCAATGAAGATAAAAAGAATCGTGCCGTTTACCGCTTGAAAAAACAATTTACTAAGGATTGGTGTCCAAAATAATTGTGTATAACCAAGATCTTTAAACCACAACCAATCCTCAAATAAGCCACTCGACGCGGTTAGTAATGACCCCAAGATGATGAAACCAATTAAAACTTTAAGAAAACGGTTCAACGGTCATTCCTCCTCTAAACTTTAGTTAATCATAATTATATACTTTAATGACATAATTAACTAATGATATTATATTCTTCCCAGTAAATGAAAATTCCTTCATCAATTTTCCGAATCTATGCCTATTTATTTTAAATCTGGAGAAGATATGGTATACTACTTTTAAAATACCCTCGAGGGGTATAAAGAAAACTTGGCAAGCGCCAAGCTTTAAGGGAATGACTCAAGGACTCGAACAGGACATTGACTGGTATCAGAATTGCAAACATGCTTAGAGGAGTTGAAAGATATGTATGACGTCATAATTATCGGCGCAGGCCCTGCTGGCCTAACAGCTGGAATATATGCTGCGCGAGGAGGTCTCAAAACAGCTATTGTAGAATTGGCGATGCCCGGAGGTCAGGCGGCTTCAACGGAGAATATCGAAAATTATCCCGGATTTCCAGATGGGATCAATGGATATGAACTAATGAATTTGTTTCATAAACAAGCCTTGAATTTTGGTGTTCAATTTATTTTTGAGGAAGTTCGCGAACTCGACCTTAAGGAGCCCGTCAAAAAAATCCATACCGCCGGTCAAGTCCTTGAAGCACATGCTATTATAGTAGCTGCCGGTTCCAAACCCCGGTTATTGGGCGTACCAGGTGAGGATGTTTTCAAGGGCCGGGGCGTGTCTTATTGCGCAACCTGTGACGGAGCCTTTTTTAGAGGTAAAAAAGTTGTTGTTGTCGGTGGGGGAGATGCAGCAATCCAGGAAGGATTATACCTTACTAATTTTGCCGAAGAAGTTATCATCGTCCACCGAAGTGCCGGCTTGCGAGCTTCCCAAATTGCCATAAACCGAGCAAAAGATAACCCAAAAATAC
>NZ_JCAIJG010000160.1:534-1575 GCF_059735615.1 Desulfosporosinus sp. Tol-M2 | reverse complement strand
GTTTAGTTAAAGGGATTAACATCTAAATTTAAGAGATAGGCTTGTTCAGAGTATTATTATGAACTAGCCTATCTCTTTTGTGTACGGTGACGTAAAAGACGCAGTCCATTGAGATGATTGCTGAGATTACCGATCAAAGCCCCACTAAATCCACTGATTTGTGGTATATTAAAATAGCCGGAACCATTAATAACCAGCAAACTGCATTGTTCTAAAGCTAACGTTTATTTTGCATGTAAAACTGTGGTATAATATGGTAACAAGATTTGAGAGGATGATTAGGATATGGATTCTTTTGAGAAGTTTAAATATTGGGAAAGCAAAGCAATCTACGATCTTGAAACAGCAAGAGTTATGTTACGAACAGGAAGATATTTATACGTGGTTTTTATGGCCCAGCAAGCTATCGAAAAAATTGTTAAAGGGCTTTATGTTTTATATATTGATCGAGAACCCCCCCGATCTCACAATATCTGGTTGATTATCAAGGGGTTAATGGAAGTCGAACAATTTACAGGAAATCATGTATTGTTTAAAGCTCAGGAATATAAACTATTCTTTTCAGATCTACTTTTTTATTATATTGCTGAAAGATATCCTGATTATAAACGACAGCTATCCTCAAATATTACTGAAACAAGGGCAGAAGAAGTTCTTAGTAAGACTGAGGAGGTGTTTGCATGGCTTCAGTCCCTCAGCCAATTCAAGAAGTAATATTTGATTATCTGCAAAAGGTTGGCGAACAGATAAAAATTAATAAGGTTATACTTTTTGGTTCATATGCCAAAGGACTTTTTTCTAGCGATAGTGATATAGATTTGGCGGTTTTTTCAGATGATTTCATAGGAATGGAGCCAATTGAAAGGTTTAGATTCTTATTTATGCAAGCAGCAGATTACGGATTAGATTTGCAACCACTGGCGTTTACAACAAGCGATCTTACTGAGCCTGATGGAATTGTGGAAGAGATATTAAGTACTGGTCAAGAAATTATTATCACTAAATAATTGGCATATTGATACAAACCCCCATGGCTATACC
>NZ_JCAIJG010000160.1:0-501 GCF_059735615.1 Desulfosporosinus sp. Tol-M2 | reverse complement strand
GTATTTTCATTCTGGGCAGATTATCTTTACCTGCCCTCGGCAGTTTTCTGGTGGTAGAGGATGAACCACAGCGTAGTGATCTGATCGTTGTTTTAATGGGCAGCGGACCTGATCGGATGCTGGGGGCGGTGGATCTTTATAAACAGGGCTATGCAGATGAAATAGTGATGGTCAGGAATATGGTCAGGGGCTATGATCTGGTTGTCAGCCAAGGGGTAAAGATCCCCCATGATTCTGAGATTGCCAGTGAAGTGGCAGTGCAGCTGGGAGTACCGGCGGTAAAGGTTACTACTCTGCCGGGTGATGCGCTTAGTACCCAGGATGAAGCTGTTCAGGTCAGGGAGTATCTGAAGAGTCGAAAGGACATCGACTCCCTGATTATCGTGACTTCTAAATCACATTCGGGACGGGCAAAGAAGGTTTTTGTCAAGGCCGTGGGCTCAATGGAGAAGGAAGTCCGGGTCGTATCCTGCCCTACTCAGTATGACGATTTTAAGGCCG
>NZ_JCAIJG010000134.1:12664-32239 GCF_059735615.1 Desulfosporosinus sp. Tol-M2 | reverse complement strand
TCTGCGGGCATCACTGTCATTCAAAGGGTCTCGATTGGGAATTCCATCTTTGACCGATTTGATAAATAAAATTTCTCCGCTGTTAATTGTCATTTTCATTTTCCCCCTCAAGCTTGTCATTTTTCTTATCTGATTTATAAATTAGATATCCGGACCAAAAAGCTGTCATGAACACATCTTTCTCTGAAACTAACTTACTTTGGGCGTGCTTTTCCAGGAATCCTAATAATACTTGGGCCAAAACAGGACGGAAATTAGCAGCTATCCCCATATCCCATTGCTCGGCCAGTTCTTCACAGCGCAGCAAACCGTTTTTCCAAATCATTTCCGGCGTTAACTTGCTGCCAAACTTCATAACCCGATGTTTAACAAAATCCTTTTTAGTTTTTTGATAATAAGTATTAGAAAATTGTTTTAATAATAAGCCTGAAGCAAAACCCAAATGTTCTACCGCTTCCAAATCTTTTAATTCCAGCTTGCCTTGTCCATACAAACTAATAAAGTGTTCCCAATCCGCCAATTCTCTCACTCCCCCTTGTTTTTTCATAACCTTTTTTTCATATTGCTTCAGGAAATAAACAAAACTGTAATAGAAAATCAATTCCTGCTTCATTTGCCAGCTTTCTTCTTTATTCGCTAATTCATTTAATTTTTTTGCCGTCGCTAAACGCAATCTAGCAATTCTTAACGGTTCTCTATGTAAGGCTGCTTGCAAGCTTTCCCACAGATACCCGGGACCATACGCGTTAGCCAAGAGAGAGGGAAGATTTTCAGTCCGGTAAACCGGCTGCTCGTTCATCTCCAAGGCTGCTTGTATTTTTTTCAGCTCTGTAGTCCTCAATTTTAGCAATATCACTTGAATTTGGTAAGCAACACTGGGCAGTACATCCTCAATCACAGCCCGGATATGCATATTCCCCCGGGAAAGATCACCTGAGTAATAGAGGATACTTAAACGATACTCATCGGTCGATTCCGGAATCATACTGCCTTTCATCCCTGCTAATATTTCAAAGTGCAAATCACTATCGTTTAATCTCTCTGCTTTTTTCATCATTCTGCGGTATTTAGTAAAGAGCTGTTTCGAATCACCGTCAGCTAACGGTAAAAGCATGGGGATGCCAAAGATCGCTTCAAAACTTGATGTGCGCATATTTTTCTTAGCTTCCACACTGGTAATGGGAGCGAACATTTCTTTTAACACCACGCTAGAAACGGGCACCTGCACTTCTTTCAAGAATTGTACGCCGTATAAATAGGCCTCATAACTTTCTGCATCAATTTTAATCCCTCTGGTCCACTCTTTATTCTCCCAGTAAATTGAACGGGGCATTTCCCAAGTTGGTGACAACCACAGCCAGGACTTATTATAGATAGAAACAACCTCTGCATTTTGGTTGGAAAAGGTCGAAATCGCATTTTTCTCTCTGCCTAATTCAGCCGCTTCATAAAATTTAGCCTGGCTAATCTTTTGCAGCACCTTTTCTCCTTCCAAATAAAGGTGCGAATCCGGTTCGAGCGCACTGGCCGCAATCCATATAGAATCCTCTTCTTCTACCTTTTCCGTACGTTTATGAAAAATTGGCAAACTTTCATCATAAATCAGGAGAATTCCTAATTGCTTGTCTTCCTCAATAATTTCCGAAGCTTTTTCTTCAAATAAACTCGCTACCTTTTCCGTTAAGGATTCCTTATTAGCGTCGCTCAAATCCCTATAGCCAATGGTACTGTTTAATCTGGGCCGTAGTACTTCTTTAAACTTCTCTTTATTCTTCATGGCTTTAATATGTGGGTCATACATCAAATAACAGGGGAGCGGGTAAATTCCCTGAGCATGAAGGGGGTTGCCGCCATTGGGGTAAGAAATAGGGAACGCCGTATTTCGTCTCGGGTCAACTTTGAAGTTTTCTTTTTTGTTCACTATATCTTTGTTACCCAATTCTAATATTTGCAAACTTAACTTTTCTCCATTTAATTCAACCAAAAAAACATGTCGGAAGTAATTTTTGCAATTTTCACTGTCTACATCTGTTAAAAGCTTAATTCTTTCCCTTGGAGAAAGTTTACTATTCTTTATTGGCCGGCCTATTCTGATGATAGACTCTGCAAGCATTCTTTCACCTTCTTTATCATTAAAATAGTTTCCATTTAACTGTGTAGCTTTTTTGGAGTTGACACGATAACCTACGGCAATAATTGCATCAAGATATGAAATACAAGGATGTGAATTTTCACATCCTTGTATTCTTCGACCCATTTTTTCCATTTCCTTCATTAGGATACAATATTTTTAGCAATACTTACAAATATCCCCTCTTCCTACCTCTCTTCCACCTCCACACACCCAAACCCCTGACTGTTCTTACTCCCTATTCCCCCATCTATAGCTAACTGAAGTAATTCTTTTGGCCCGTTCAAAAACAGTTTACCCCAATATCCTTTGATCACCGTATCCTTATAATTGATAATTCTCATCCTTTGTAATCCTAAGGGCCTAACTTCTATTGCTCCTGTCGGCTCCTCCTTTTCGAAAAGGGCTCGGTATTTCTTCCGTAGATTCTCATTGAATAAACGGGTATAATCCGGCTCTCCCGGTTGAAAAAAAACCGTGTATTTCCTCCCATCCGGCCTTAGCAGGGTACTATATAGAACGGCTGGTGACAGTGTTCTAATGTTCACCTGGTTTTCCTTAACACGAAATTGCCGAACCTTAACCTTATCAATTTCCAATTCCAGTGCTCCCAAACGCAAACCGCCCTTTGTTAGTAAAATACTAACCAGCGATTGGCAAAACTTAGGCAAAGGGGATGATACGGTCAGCTGGATTTCCCTTTCAAAAGCAATAGTCTTTCTCACCCGATCCATCTGATAAGCACCTTGCAATAAAGAAAAACTGAATAGTTTAAACGTGCGGCTCCCATCCACATATCCTTTCTCATGCAGAAAATTAGCCAATTTAGAATCAATGGAATTATATATGGCTGCTTGCACCAGATAATTGTAATGAATCGGTAAGACACCCGGCTTTTTCAGCGGTTTAAAATAAATCTCTAAATGAATAGTTCTCACCTCTTTATTTATAGATATCAAGCACTTGGCAATCATCCTTTTCGTTCGTTCGTTTGTTTGTTTGTTTATTTCAATTCCTTATAGGCAGGCTTTAAGCTTCAATTGTACATCGACGACAGCAAAGAAAAGGACTCCCTTTTAAACTGCAGGTGTGCTAGTGTAAGGTACCACAGGGTTGGTAAATGTTTGATGTTTTCCTTACCAAGGGTTCCTCTCACCCTTCTAATAATTCCTTAATTTGGGCGATTTTAAGTTTCTGTTTCTTACCCTGGGCTTTCCAGGCACCATTCTTTTCCCAATACGCCTTTAAGGCCAAGGCAGGCCCTTTCTCCCCTTTAGAGCCCAGTTCAATGACTTGATCAAATACTTGTTTATCTTTACTAAGCAGCAAGTCCTTTTCTGTAAAGTGCTCTATTTCAAAAATCAATCTCTGAGCCGGACTTAAGTCAATTGGCGGTTCTTCTTTAATTACAGTTTTCTTTTCAACAGGCCTGAGATTGCTTGCCTCCACGTTCATTTGGACTTTTTCAGCAGGAGGGGGATCATGCATAAAATTTTTGGCCTCTTGTAGAGTTTGTGCCGTTACATCCTGAAATTCAGAAAAATATCCATACCCCGCAGAACTCTTCGAGCCAATTCCCAGTTCTGCAAGTGCCTTTTGCAACCACGCTATCGCTAGTCTAAGCAGTTCACCCGGACCGTATCCGGAATTAAGCTTAGCATCTCGACGAATACCGACTATAAATTGAACCGACCGGCAACTGATAACATAAAAATTCACAGGATTAGGATTTTGATTATCCCCCGGCATACTCTCACCTTTATAGTATTTAGGGAAATGGATGGTTAAAACATCAGGTTGCAGGGAAAAGCCGCTATCTACAAAAGCGTCAAAAAACTCTATTTGCCCTCCGCTCTCTTCACTGCCAAGGATATCCAGACAGATAGTTCTAAGCTCTTTATGTTTCTGAACAAGGTCTTGTTCGCTCTTCAGTTTTTTCTCTTGACCATCGAAAAAGGCCTGAATCACCCAATTTCGTATAACCCCTTTGATGCTCGACGCTGGAATATAGGGGAGCCCATACAATGGATGAAGAGTCAGCGAAGTTTCTCGCACATGCGCTCCGCCCAAGCCGTGCAATAGTTTACCGGTTAGTTTCCCCTCCAGCACCGCCAATGTGTGCGTCGCCTGAAGCCCTGCCAACAAAGCCGCTTCTCGTTGATTAAGGTGTCTGTCAATCAATGTGCGTGCTGAATTATTCAATTTTAGTTCTCTCGACAAAGGTTTAAGACGCCTATTGCCATCACGTTCCAATGATATCTGTTGAAAATAATGGACTTGATACCAGAGCTGATCAATCTCGTCTTTATTCAAGCCTTCATATGCAGCACAGGTATCAGCAGGATGAAATCGCATGACTTCACTTCCCTCCTAATAATTTCATAAAATACTATCATTTGACTTAGACTTAGATATTTGGTCTCTGATCATCCCATCCGCAAACCGTCTCATCCAATCCAGCAAAGCCAAAACTTCATTGCTGATAACTCGATAATCATTGCTATTCATAGCTACCACAATTTCCACAAATTCCATGTCCCTCTTCTCGCCGTATTCCTCTAATAAATCCGGTTGCTTTTGTTTTATCCAATCAGAAATTTGTTGATAGAGCACTCTGTATTGATCACCTTTGGCAAAACAAAAGGCCAAAAAGGCCAACGTCTGTCCCAGGCCATTAACTTTAATCATCGCGGGAAGCTTTTTGACATAGGAGCGATACTCCTTCAGTTTGTTATCCCGTTGAATATTTCCCTCAACGTACCTTCTAACAGTTTCAAAGGCATATTGAGCTCGTCCGTTTTCAATCCCTACTCTGGTCGTTGTCTTTTCCGCACTCATCTTACGTTCCCCCTTTACCGCCAAATTCGACGCAATATTCCTTTACCCAAGCTGCTGTTTCCTCCCAGTTGAAAACAAGCCGGAAACACCTCTGCTTGTTTTATGAAACTCAGCACCTCGTCCGCTTTCATCATTTCCTGATTGCTTATCCGTGAGTTACCGGCGAAACAATAACTATAAAAAACCGTTTCCGGTGGGACATTTTCTTCATACCACAACGCACCGGGCTGAACAGTACCCGTATTTGGGTCAATCCGAATACGTGCGTTGACTTCGGTGGATAATGTCACAAAATCTACGAAATCGTCATCCGGGAGAACCATCAGTCGGTCACTAAACCCATTATCAATTCCCTCAAAAACCAACGCTGCCAGCTGACTCGCCAACTCTTGGCACTCATTCGTGAACTGAACGCTATAAGTATATTCCTCCAGTACCACCTGTTTCTTTTCAGCCCGAGGATTTACAATCAGCGTATTTGACGCCACACAGGCACCTTCTCCAGATGGTATGGTGAGCAAACTATTTTCCTGGCGATATAACTTCAATTCTTCATTAAATCGCTTCAAGACCAGGGGGCAGGTAATCCAGGCAAATACTCCCCGCAGCGATTTCACAGGGAAAAGGAGCAGGCGAGCATCAGAAAACGAAATTGCCCCTGCCTGAGCATCACTTTGGTTTTCCGCTGATTCCCTCCCAAAGACTATCTGCACCCGGGAAGCTTGGGCAGTGTTCTCCACGGCTGCCATGACCGTAGCCCGAATGGCGCCCTTGAGCGATGAACTTTCAATTTTTGGGTAATCCGTATGTTTTTCACGTTGAATAGGCAGGTCAACTAAACCCAGTTCACTGCCACTGCCGGCATGAATCGATGTCACCGCCTGTAAAAAAAGCAATCCGTTATTACTAAACATTGTTATCCCCCTCGCTATTTTTTTCATTTGCCGCGCCGCAGACAGCCCAGCCATACCCCTCATGTCCGAGCTCATCGCTGAGCACAGCATCTTTTAGGGCTGCCACTACTTTCCCCGCCAATCCTTTGCCAACCCTGAGATAAAGCACTGATCCAGCAGGGACCGCCTGACTTCTTGTCTTCGGAGCATTACGAGCAATGTCCCATCCCCCCAGCAAGGTCGGCCTGCCCATTGCTTCGGCAAGAATTGGCAATTCTAACTCCTGGTTTATTCTGAAGCTCTGTTTTTCACGTTGATAATAAGCGGAGTGCTCCGTCCACACCGCCGGACTGAGAAGAATAAGTCTGGCAATCCCGCTTTCTTCAATTTGTCCAATAATCCGCCCCTCTTCCTGCGGACTAAACAAGCTGAATTTCTCCGGTAATTCCTGCAAAATCCACGGACGATTCCTACCACCTAAACGCAGATAAGGAACATCCGCAAAGCCAGGCCCTTCGTTGCAAAGAACAACGAAGCCAGAGCGTTCACCTAACTCCAAGGACTTGAAACGATTCATTTTTAAATGGTACAACATCCCCACTTTAGCTGTTTTCCTTTCCCAATCCCGGGCGATGCCCTGCTTTTCCTCAGTTTCTATGAAACGCGAACTACGATAAATCTCACTCCCTTTGCGTTGCAGGATTTCCTGTTTCCACCGCTCGAAGCTGAGAAATCCTCCGCTGCTGGAACTACTTTTCTTTTCCTGCGCACCATAAAGGCCGTAGTCCCTCCCATTGGAAGTCGGATTTTCATCGCGTCGTAACTCCAGGGGGTAAGCCATTTCTGCAGCCTGTTCGCTGTTATCATTTTCAACTTTAATCACCTGATAATCCATTGGCAAAGGCAACTGGGCCTGTTGTTCGGCAAAAATTAAGCAACCTCGCAGCCTTAAGCGCCCCGGACTCTGCGTTGTTCCCATCCATTCCTTAAGCGCCGGGTCACTGCCCTCCAAGAATCTTGCAAAACTACTCTTCTGATGAATATAAGCACTGCGCAAAGCTCCATAAATAGTGCTTAGATGAGGGGGAAATATTGTCGCAGCATTTGAATTTTCACCCGCAGTAAAGTTTTTATGATTACGGAAGAAAAATGTATCAACCGGCTGTAGTAGAAGTTGTTTCACTGAGATTTTCCCTCCCTTCTCTTAAAGAACCGGCACATCTCCATCAGGTGCACAAACTGAAGCGTTGAAGGCATAATTTCATGAATATATATAAGCTGTCGAGCCTGCTGAGATAAATCCAGGTCACGGCACTCCTCTCGAGCAGATCTCCTCAGAACTCTTGCCATTTCCAATTCCATCAGTTTGCGATTTTGCTCAGGATTATCGGGAATCACTTTAATTTTCTTGCCTTCCTTTAACCCGACCCCTAATAATGGTAAAAATGCCTGGGCAAAATGTTCTATAAAGCTTACTGAAAGCTGATTACTCACCATCTTCACTAACCCTTGCAGATACTTAACCGCGCAACGTAGGGTTGTTTCGGAATATTCCTTACCCTCCAGATCCCATGGTAATACCGCTTCACGGATTTCTCCACTATGAGTTAACACAGCCAAACCCAAGGCATCCTTGGCTTTACCCCCTGGGTATTGGAAGGATTTCGCGCGTTCTTCCAAGGAGCGAGCATATTCTAAGACCATATTTAGGGGAGCCTTTTTGTGGGCAATAACCATACCCATCGAAGCCGTTGCTCTCGGACTCAGCCCCTTTTCCTGATCGCTAAATGCTAAGCGCAGGGCTTTAGCCATTTCGAGGGCCGAAGTTACCGGCGCAAAAGCTAACACATCATCCCCACCGGCATAGATCAACATACCCGCGTATTGTTTCACGATCGCCGGTACACTGGAAACTGCAAAATGATCCAGTCTCGCACTTAATTCTTTTTGATAAGCCATGTTCACCTTCGTGTCCAATGGTTCGTTCATGCCCGTTATCCGTTTCTCACCTGAAATCCATTTCCCCATATCATCCCCGTCCATCATAAGCACGGCAAAATACTTAGTTCCACCGGTTAGCTCATGGGTTGACGGAAAAGCAGCAAATGCATGGGGGGCACTCTTATTTTCTTTAAAAAAGTCGCGTGCCAGACGCTTACTCAGACAAATCCCGCATAAACTCTCACCATCCTTGATACGACCAACCCTGGTTGTTCCTTCCTGAACGACCGGAGCTTTAAATTGTTCTCGTCGTTGATTCCAGGTCTGAACCAGATTATGTTTCATCAAACCATAGCTGGTCCGATTTGCCGACTGCTGACCTTGAAAGGTCAAGGCCTGTTGTTCCCCGCAAACAGTGCAAACCAAACCTTCTTGTGAGTTTATATGGTAAGGGCGACCATTTTTAACCGCCGCCAGTCTTTCTTCCACTTGCACTCGGGCACGTGCAAAATCCTCCTCGCCGCGAAGCCTCTCCGTAGCCCAAAAGATTTCCAGTAAGGCCTTCACCTGCTGATCCAGAAGTTCCTTCATATAATCCTGCTTTAAGTCAGACGGAAATACTCGTTCAAGAGCAAAGCGTCCCATTTCAGCTAAGGAGTTTTTAACGGCCTGCTCAGCTTGGCGAGCAAGCACAGCCACCTGCTGCTGGTTAGCCTTCAGATAGCAGACAAAACGGTTCGGCAACGAAGCAACTTCAATATTTTGAGAAGTACGCTTTTCCCGAAACTCAGCCGGATCAACACGAGGATAAACCATTTCACAAGGTATTCCCTGCGCTTCTGCTAATTCAAGAACTGTCAATATTGAACGTTCCGTTAGGTAGGATAGCAAGTAACTGCCACTCCAAAGATCTTCAATTTTGCGTGCTGCTGCTATAAACCCCTGCACAGGCCCGATGCTAAAGACTAATAAGCATTCTTCATTCATATCGACACCCCCAGGTTTTGTAGAAATTTATTTCTCTGAGTGGTATAGTCAGGCTCATTCATATGCAGATTGCTCATTTCAGAAACCAGCGGGTAATAGTCCCTACCTATGCGGCGTACCGTACATAATAAAGGTGAAGCCAATCTCGGTGTTCCTCTTCTCCCCACATTACCCAACATTTGCTGCGGATGACGTGAACTTCCAGAGTTAGCGATATGACCGGCTTCACTAATTTTATAACGTACTTCTTCCGCTGAATTTGATGCTTGTCCCAGCCATATCCTCATTAACCTCGGGTAAGTATTCGGCTGCATAGTTCTCTCTGCAAGACAGGAACTGTGATTGGGACGGAAATTAAACTCCTGTCCCAAGTGTAAATCGGTCAATATTGTTTGCAGAGCTTTGCGAAATTCAGTAACATCCATCCACTTAAATTCATCGAGTTGTACCGCTCCACTCCCCCGGCGTGAACGTTGCCCAAAGCCAGCGAGCATAAAGGTAACTAAAAAGTAATTCACATACGTATCCCAACCTTGACTGTCTTTATTTAAAACTTTCATCTCAATTCTAAGTTTTCTTTCCGGCTTTAAAGCAAAGGAAGGGATAACTCGGTTTTCATATTCTTTATGAGGACAAAGATTGTCTTTTCCGATGTGTTCTTGTATTGCTTCACGATCCCTGGAACTAAGCATCAATAACAGTGGTGATCGGCATGTGCTCTCATCTCCTCCTGAGCTTCCCCCAAATAACGTTTGCTCTTTCTGCAACAATGATGCCGGTGTATTGTTCCCGGTCTGAAGACTTCTCCACCAATAACGCAACACTCCGCGGATAGAGGAACCCCGCAATTCAGCGTTAATTGCCCTGCTTCTATTACGATCATCGGTGCTTTGCCAGCCATGCATAAAGAGCGGCGTTAAAACCGTAAAGTCAAATGATTTACTTAGGACAGCCGATCCCTTTTTTAACTCATTTAAGTCATACATGCCCTTTCTCCTTTCCATCGTATTTATTACAAATATCTCCTCTCTATAGAACCACCGTATTTGTATGATTACTTTAGTTTGCACACGGATATTGCCGAAATTGAACATGTTGAAAAACCCGCTTCGATGTCACACTGCCATCTTGCGCGGATTCTTCCGTCATTACTTTACGTTTAGTTGTCGCGTAATAAGCTGGTATCGAACGTTCTGCCAGCCAGACCACCATCCTCATTGTTGCTGCCGGCTCACCTTGCACTACAACGATGTCTCCCGATTCATATATCTCTTCCAACCATATTTTCACCGGATTAAGCCAGGACTCATTCCATTCACCTACGGCAGGCACATATCCCCAACTTTGTGCAACTGTGGTCGGCATGGATTCAAAAGAGACAATATTCCAACGTTCCCTCGCATTTTTCCGCTGTTCGTCCGTAAGCTCATGGGATAACAACAGGAGCATTTTCAGTCCGGCATCTTCTCTCTTGCTTTGCTCAGTCCGATCTGCATGGTAAAACTCCTCATCCCCCTTCCTCTTCCCGTTCAATATCTCATCCGAGTACTCAAAATATGGTTTTAAGCCATCCAGAATTTTTTCCAAGACACGTTTAAATTTATCACTTTGCTTAATACTGCCGGGTTTGCCACCGGCATGATTGATGTCATTTCTTTTGTTTGTCAAATCTTGCGTAAAGGCTAATGCAACCTTATGGGCGTGGATATGCTCCAGTAATTGCCGGACTCTGCTATTGTCGCAAACCCTCCATAGTGGTTCAGGCATAGAGTCATGGTGGATTTTTAATGCACTATTTACATCCCTGCGAATATCGCCTTTGTGTTCATTCAATCCATTATTCCAGCAAATTACAGTAACCACATTTTCACTCAGCAACGTGATGCCCTGCTGAATGAGATCGTGTTCACAACACCAGTGCGCCATATAGTAATAATCCATTATCGAATTACTATCAAATATTTCGAACTTCTCTTTCATTTTAGCAAGCAGTTTGACTAAGGGAGGAAGTTTATGTATTTCAACCTTTTCCAATTCATTTAAAATTCCCTTTAAGTCTTGGATAATGGGCTGTACCCTGTTTGCCCGACAAGTAGACAAGGCTAAACTAAATTCCCGCAACGCCTTAGCCAACTTTGTTAATTGAAAGGCCTCTGCGTCTTGCCCTTTGGCATCCTTCAAGTCCCGACTCATCGGTTCGTCTATCATAGTTACCAATGTCGCCGTATTTCCATAACGTAAAAATTGATTAATGCCAATCGTCCATTCCAACAGAGAAGCCATTTCAGCCAAATCAATCATCGGAGCCATTTTGGTTTCACGATCAAGGGCTTCAAAATTACCATACAGTATTTTACCCAGCGAGGCTCCGCGTAAAGTTTTGGCGTAATTCCAGACCATTGTGGCCATAATTGGGAATGTACGGAAAGCGTTAGTAACATCAAAATATATCTCGTCATTTGTCTCAATTAATTCCACAATTTGATCAAACAACTTCCATTGGGCCTCTACCGACTGATCAGCATCAATATCCACAACCTTCACTGAAACGTTCGGATGCTGTACCTGCAGAATACTATTTAATCCACAAATATTACATCCTTCCACAACCTTATCGTTCCAATTTTTTTCTTTCGCCTCCTTTGTCAGGCAAACGATAATTTGATCCTCCTGCATCCAGTCATTTCCATAGAGTTCTAAAACAGCAGATTGAACAAACTTTCCAAGTTTTGAATTTCTGCCATCCGGTAAATAATAGTGGCACGGAGTGTAGTCTGTAGTGCCGAGAAATGAAATTAATTTGCGGGGCATAGTCACTATCCCTCCTATTTCGTCTAATTCCGGACATCTTTTCTCCTTTGGACTTTTTATCTAAAAAAGAGTGATTTCAAAAATATTTAATAAATTTCCAAACATTAAATAATTCTTGTTTTTTTCTCTAAATCCTTTATTTATGATAAAAAAAATATCCCCCTCACTTGGACGGCAAACGTTGTATTCAAGTGAATGGAGATACCTTTAAAAATTTTAATAAATTCCTATATCACTTCATTGCTTCTCCGGTAGAACAATCATTTCTTTCAGTTCACTTATTACCAAGGAAGTACGAGTGAGAAAAGCGGTTCCACAGGAAACTACATCATATTTTTGTATCCCGAGGGAAGTTCTAATGCATTTTCTGTGCCAGTGAGTAGTTCGCAAACAAACATGTGAAAATCATTGACCTTTTCAGGTTCCACTGGCTCCTTATCAATTCATTAAATAAATTACCTTCTCCCCACCACTTCCGAACAGCCGCATCCTTGTGAATTCTTACTCCCCAATCCTGCATCCAGGGCAATTTGAAGCAATGGAGGCGGACCCGAAAGCAACATCATGCCAGAATATCCTTTGATAATTCCTCCCTTATACTCTAAGATGTGCATCCGTGGATTATTTAGCATTTGAATATTCATATCCTTCGGCTGGTTATCTTTTTGATCACCGGCTTTATTCATTAGACAGGTATTTCGTTTTCGTCCTTTTTCTCTGCTTGATTCCAAGTTCTGATCCCTTCCCATTTTTTTGGAGATTTTCCACAACGTTGCGCCTAAATTCCGGTTCTCCCGGCTGCAGATAAACTGTGTATTTACTCCCGTCTCTGCGAAAAAGGGTGCTGTAGGCTACGACTGGCGATAGTGTGCGCACGTGAATAGTTGCGCTCCGCACATGCGGGTGTGAGACCTGAATCCCGGTAATCTCCGCACCGGTCGCGCCGATTCTTAACGTCAACTGTTTTAAAAGCCCGCCTGCAATTGACCCCAGAATATCATTAATCGGTGAGGATACTATCCAATTCGCCCCTTCCGGGAAACGGATATACTTTTTATCCTTTGATAACTCATAACGTCCCAATAACTTGGAAAATGTAAAGAGCCGGAAAATCCGTCCATCTCCTTCAAAACCTTGCGTATGAACCTGATCCGCGATTTCGCCCTCCATTACATGATAAATCGCGCTTTGTAACCAATAGTGGTAGTGGATCGGGGACCCTTCCATTGATGGAAACTTTAAGCTTATATTCAGCCTCACTTTGCTGCCCCCCTTTGTTGTGCAAACTTTATTTCTGATGTGAAGTGAATTACTTATAATTGCTCCGGACCATCAGTCCTTGCCCATACTTTGTTATCCCAGAGTGACCCTGCTATCCAGAGCCACGATTCTGTCAGCATCCGCCAATAGGGGATTGATATCCATTTCCACTATGGACGGGTTGGCCAGGACCAGCTGCATAAAACAGGTCAGACTATCGGTGAGTAGCTCCAAATTTGCGGCGGTGCCGCCTCTGGCTCCGGCCAGGATTTTGCTGATCTTTGTTTCGTTAATCAGCACGCTCATTTCGTCCCTGCTCAAAGGCGGGATGCGCAGCGTAACGTCGTTCAGTATTTCGGTAAAGACGCCACCGGCGCCAAAGGCCAGAACAGGGCCGAACTGCGGATCTTTTTTGCATCCGAGCAGTAGTTCCGTTCCCTTGGGCAGGTACTCCTGAATAAGTACGCCGTCGATTTGCGCGCCGGGCTGCTTATGATTTATTTCCTTGTACATCTCTGTGAAAGCTTCTTTAAGTTGCCGGGAGTTGCCGATATTGAGCCGCACCCCCCCGACATCTGATTTATGATTGATATCCGGGCTGATTACCTTCAGCGTAACCGGATAGCCGATTTTTTCGGCGGCTAACACGGCTTCCGTGCTATTTTGGGCCTTTTCCCAACGGGCTGCGGGGATCCCGTAAGCTTCCAGGAGGCTCAAGGCGTCAGTTTGGGACAGGTTTCCCTTGCTTTTGCCGGCCAGAATTTGCGCGGCGCGAATTTGTCCGGGGTGCTCAGGCAGTGCCGCCGGCCGGCGCTCTTTTTTCTTAATTAGATGATGATATTTATACATTGCGGCCAGCGCTCTGGCCGCACGCTCAAGCGAAAAATAAAACACCACATTATTCTCTTTTTCCAATTCCAATTGATAGTCCTGATAGCGCCCCCCACAGGTGGAAGCGACTAGCGGTTTATCCGGATACTGAGCGGCGATCTCCCTGATTACGCCGCTGGCGTCTAGAAAGTCGTCTTCTTTTTCCAGGTGGGAGAAAATAAGGCACATCACTGCGTCGATCTGGGGGTCCTTCATGAAGGCTTCCAGGATGCGGCGGCAGGCATATTGAAAGCCGTGAAACATGCTGGGCGGCCAGATATCCATGGGATTGCTGCAGCGTGCCCACGCCGGGAACAATTCATTAAGCTGCTCAAAAGTTGCTTCGCTTAATGCGGCTATTTCTAAGCCGTAGCGGATGCAGGCATCCGCCGCCATCACCCCTGCGCCGCCGGAGATCGAGATAATTCCAATCCGCTTTCCCTTGATCCCGTTAAAGGTGCAGAAAGCCTTATTGAGATCGCCGATTTCTTCGATGTCCGCCGCGCGGAGCAAGCCGCACTGTTGAAAAGCAGCGTCAAAAACCCTGTCTTCCCCGGCCAGAGAGCCGGTATGTGAACTTGCGGCGGCTGAACCGGCGGGGCTGGCACCGGTTTTATAGATAATCACCGGCCTTCGCGTCACGGCATCTTGAGCCTCCCGCATAAACTCAAGCCCATTTTTCAGACCCTCCATGTGGATATTTATAACTTTGAGACGGGAATCCCGCGCGAGATGGCCTAATACATCGCTAACCGCGATATCCGATGTGTTGCCGGTATCAATCATAAGTCCTATGCCGGTGCAATACTGGGCAGCGCCGATATAGAAAGCACCCGTTTGGCAAGTAATGCCGATCGGTTTAAAGTAGTTGATAAATTTGATAAACGACGTGCAGCAGTGCTCAAAATTATTAACTATCCCCAGGGTGTTCGGTCCGAGTACCCTGATGTTATTTTTAGCGGACACCGCAAGGAGCTCTTCTTGCATTAACCTGCCCTGTTCGTCCCCGTCAGAAAAGCCCTGGGCTGTGATCATGACAATTCTCACCCCTTTAGCGGCGCACTGCCCAAAAAGCACCGGCACCGCGTCACGCGGCGCGCAAATCACCGCCAGGTCAGGTATTTCCGGCACGTCCAGCAGGGAGGTATAGGCTTGACGCCCCAAAATTATTCCTCCCTTGCGATTCACAGGGTAAATCCGCCCGCGGTAACCGAAATTAAGTAATACTTCCAGCGGGTTATTGCTTCCTTTACCCGAGCGGCCGGTCACGCCAACCAGCGCGATAGACTCCGGCGCGGTTAACTTTTGATAATCACTCTCCGGCAACATTTGAAGTAACCTCCTTAAATGCTTAAACAGGTATTCTTAACTTTTATCAATGATACCATTAATCCTCTGATCCGAAGAGAGCAGGTCTGCAATTTGTATGTCTTTGCGCAGCTCATCGGAGACGGCGATTTCGCGTCCCAGGGTAAACGAATAAAGTGTGCAGCGTGAGACGTTTATTTTCAGCAGGCGTTCAATCGCCAGGGCATAAAGGGAGAGTTGGAGGGTATAGCGTTCCAACAATATCTGCTCCGGATCAGTGTCACTATTCTCCATTCGGTCAGTGCTCATGGTCCGGAATGAATCGGTCTTATAGTCCAGAATTTCCGCGTGGGTTTCCTGCTCTTCGTCCCTGCTGAGCAAAACAACGTCGATCACCCCCTGAACCAGGATATTCGCCTGGTTCTCGAACGGAAAGGTTAACGTAAAAGGGATTTCGCGCAGTATTTGCTCGGCGCTAAAAAGTCGCCGGCCCAGTTGGGTATTTAGAAACTGAGCAATCTGTACGGGCTGAAGACAGTTTTCTTGCTCTGCACTGAGAATTTCCCGCTCTTCAAGCTTACTTAAGAATTCGCTGACGCAATTGATCTGTTCGGTCGGAGACAAGGTTGGCCAAGGGGTTGCCCATTCCTGAAAAGGAATGTGCTGCATCGCCGTATGCAAAGCCGTTCCCCGCTCCGCCGCTGTTAAGGCTTTAGCCGCTTGCAGAAATTTTGGCCGTTTCAGGGCATCAGAGCGTTGCCAAAGCGCCGCAAGCTGTGCCGCCTCCTCATTTGTCTGCCGGTTGGAGCGCCGTTTCAGTTCGCTGACACTGGTTTTCGCCGCTTGCCGCACCATATTGAGGTGTGGATAACGCCAACTTAGCCGACGGTTGACTTCCGTAAACCATTGCTCGACAGTTTGCTCTTCACCGGCATCTCCTGCTTTGTCAACCTTGGCGACCGTCTTCCTACTCGACGCTTGGTCGATGCCTTCGCCAAAGTCCTCCTCTGAATTTATATCGATACTCACTCCTACGTCTGTCTCTATGCGCTCATCAACATTTTCACCAGGATTTAAGGCAGCGTTCCCGTTCATGCTTGATGTTAAGCTCGGGTGTATCCGGATCTCCCAGCGTGAGTTGCTCTCCGGCAGATACAAGACCGGTTGTCCCTCCGCTTCACTGAAGAAATGTTCGGGATGGCGGGCCAGCGCCGGACCAATCCAATCCAGAAAGCACCTGGCACTCCGCAGTTGACCTTCCGGTAAGGCTGCTTCTTGCCATTCTGAAGTACGTTGCCATTTGAGAATTGCCTTAGCCAGGTTATCCACATTTCCATAGAGGAATAAGCGTTCTTTGGCCCGCGTTAGAGCAACATAAAGGATGCGTAACTCTTCAGCCAAAGATTCTTGCGCCAAACGTTGTTTGACCGCGTACTGGATCAAAGAGGGGTAGCGGACATTATTTTCGAGATCAAAGATTGGCATGCCCAGCCCTAATTTGGAGTGCAGCAGCATCTTTCCTTTGAAACTCCGGGTATTAAACGTTCGCCCCAGACCGACAACAAAAACAACCGGGAACTCCAAGCCCTTGCTGGCGTGAACCGTTAATATGCGGACAACGTCTTCCGTCTCTCCTAAAGCGCGCGCATTTCCCAGATCCTTGCCTTGCCCCTGGAAGCGATCCAAAAAGCGCAGAAAGCGGAATAAGCCGCGGTAGCGGGTTGCTTCAAAGCGACTGGCCCGGTCATAAAGTACCCGCAGATTAGCTTGCCGCTGCGCGCCTGCCGGCAGCGTGCCAACATAACTCAAGTACCCGGTCTCTTCATAGAGAGACCAGAGGGTATCCGCCAGAGATATCCGACGGGAGCGTGTTCGCCAGGTTTGGAGTTTGAGCCAAAAATCCGTGATTTTATCCTTCTGCGTTGGCGCAGCGGCTAATATCTCTTGCGCCTTTTCCAGCCGCTGCTCCAAGGATTCTGCATAGAGCCCTAATATTTGTTGAATAGTTTTGCTATTTTCCGGAGATAGACTTCCCTCGCTCAGACCCGCCCAAACGGCAAGAGTTAACGCTTCATAGAAATCCCCTTCGGGAAGTATCAGGCGAATCTTACCTAATTCACTCCCGTTCAGGCCAACGAGCGGCGAACGCAAAACGGCAGCCAAAGGAATATCCTGATGTGGATTATCGATGATTTTCAGAAGGGACAACATCGTTTCCACTTCACCGGCTCCAAAGTACCCGGTCGTCGTTTCGGCATAAACGGGGATGTCGGCATTTTGGAATTCTTCCACATAGATGGGTGCAACTGCTGAGTAGGAGCGCATCAAGATTACAATATCAGAGTATTGGACCGGTCGAAAATCCTGGAGTGTTTGATCATGAATCTGGAATTCCGACCCTTGTACCATACCCCGGATCCGTTCCCCAACCAGACGCGCTTCGAGGCGGGTCTTATCGAGATCTTCTGAGGAGAGGACATCTTCAGTTCCTATGGGCAAATCATCTTCCCTGTCCGCGGCATCTTCCGTGGCGGCGGATGTAGGATCGTCCTCATCTTTCCTTCCCTCATCCGGGGAGGGAATAGCCGGTTGGTTTTTGATGCTTTTGGGGTCAATCAGATGTAAAGTTATCGGTCCTTCAGCCGTGCGGATTTGTCCTTGTCCGGAAACAAAGGACGCGCCGTATTGTAAGGCCGCTTGATCGTCATAAGGGATTTCTCCTGCCCCTTTGGTCATAATCTGACGGAAGAGAAAATTAACCCCCTCCACAACTTCAAGACGACTGCGGAAATTGCGCTTCAGATCAATCACCATCTCCAGAGGAGACATGCTGTTCGGAATTCCAGGCTGCCAATGCGGCAGGGTGCTGTATTTGGCGAGAAATAAGCTGGGGTCGGCCATGCGAAAACGATAAATACTCTGCTTAATATCTCCCACCATAAAGAGATTGGGGGCCTCCCCTTGCCTTGATACCAATTGTAAAATACGTTCTTGAACAGGGTTGATATCCTGATATTCATCCACCAGCACTTCCGCGAAATTATCCTTTAACCCTTGCGCAAGCAAAGAAGCCTCGCCCTTTTCCTCCAGTAATCGAAGGGCGAAATGTTCCAAGTCGGTAAAATCTAAGACGTTGCGCTGCGCTTTTGCCGCCGCATAGGCTTGCGAAAAATCACTCGCTAAGCTGCCCAGCGTTTGGGCCATAGAACCCATCTCGCGCAGGGCAGGAAGCTGATCTTCAAGGGGATAAGCAAAGACCTCGTCGTTTAAAGAATTGAGTTTCTGCTTAGCCTCATCCCTGAGTTTCTTGCATTCTTCCTGTAACGACTTCCGGAAGGCTTCGTCGCGTGCCACAGTTTCGTCAACAGAGCTTTGCTTGGTTTTAGAGCGGATGGCCGGCAGCTTGGCATAATTGACGGCGGATTGGAAATGGGCTTCGACCTGAGCCCATTGACCATCTCCTAAGGCGCGGTTTAATAAGCGCACTCGCCTTAAGTCATCCTGTAAAGTCGCCGCGTAGAGGGCCGGTCCCCCCGGACGCCGGGCAATTTGTTCGGCCTGTTCAAGTAAGTTTAAACTTTCACTCACCAGGTCCAGGAGTCCTTGACGAACAGCTTGACCCCAAGCGCTCTGCATCAGGGATTCAAGATCATCCCACACATAGGCCCTATCAAGTTCACCCAGCCACACAGCCGGGTGGGGTTGACTGGAAGCAAACTCATCCAGACGCAAAATATATTCCATCAACGGTTGATCATCACGATCAGACCCGAAGGCATCGACGAGTTTCAAGAAGGCCCGGTCCACGTGTTCATACCTTGTTTCAAAGAGATCTTCAAGCACATCTTGACGCAGAAGGTCAGCCTCCGCCTGATCCGCAACCCGAAACGCCGGATCAAGTTCAAGCCGGTAAAAATACTTGCGGATTAACTCTAAACAGAAAGAATGCAGCGTCATAATGCTTGCCCGGTGAAGAAGGGTGCGCTGGCGGAGGAGACGCTCGACTTGATAAGTCTCTTGTTCATGAAATAAAGCGTCGTCTAAAGCCTTGCCGATCCGCTCCCGCATTTCATTGGCCGCTGCTTTCGTAAAGGTTACAACCAGAAAACGATCCACATCCTCCGGTTCTTCAGGATCCGTGATGCGCTGGATTAACCGTTCAACCAGCACGGCCGTTTTGCCTGAACCGGCTGCAGCCGCGACCAGGATTGTCCCTCGTAACGCGATGGCGGCGCGTTGTTCCGCTGTCCACTTGGGCTTATTCACCCAGATCTCCTCCTTTTGTCCGGGGGGCTTGCCTCTTGAACATACTCCGGGTCTAGCGAAGGTTTAACTCTCCGCCCTTTTTGTGAACTTCACAATTTCATACCACAGCACCGATGCTGCTGCAATACCTACAGCCATGAAGAACTGACTTGCAGACAAGGGGGAAAGTTTTACTACCCCACTAAGTGGTGTGTAGAGTATCAATAACAGACCCGCCATTGTACCGATGAATACACCCCACATCACCTTATCTCGAGCAAGACTCATCAT
>NZ_JCAIJG010000134.1:0-12637 GCF_059735615.1 Desulfosporosinus sp. Tol-M2 | reverse complement strand
GAGTAAGAATCTTTTCCTCTGGACTTCTTGGTTGGCGTTCCATGATGTTACGCTCGGCAGGTTGACGTTCCAACACAATCGAGCAGGTGGGGTCAATAACCAGTTCCAGCAGCACAACGTGAACCGGCAATAACAACAAACTGACAGGACTGATATTTAGAAACGGCGCCAACAGTGCGGCAAAGGCAATAGGAATATGAATAGTAAACACATATCCCACTGCTTTTCTGATGTTGTCATATATTCTCCTGCCATCCCTAATTGTGTCAACAATAGTGGAAAAATTATCGTCCATCAAAATTAAATCAGCGGCTTCTCTCGATACCTCAGAGCCGCGCTTACCCATCGCAATACCAATGTCCGCATATTTAAGTGCCGGTGCATCGTTGACCCCATCACCCGTCATGGCAACAATTTCACCATTTTCCTTCAACGTTTTCACGATTCGCATTTTATGTTCGGGCACGACTCGGGAAAAGACACTGACCTCACGGACACGTTCACGCAGTTCATTATCGCTCATATGGTTAAGTTCCTCGCCCGTGATGATTTTCTCACTATTGGGAATACCAACCTGCTTGGCGATACTGCTGGCAGTGATCCCGTTATCACCGGTAATCATAACCACTCGAATGCCGGCCCTGGTGCATTTCCGGATATCTCCCGGCACCGATTCCCGGGGCGGATCAGCCAGCCCAATCAAGCCGCAGAATTTTAAAGTACAATCTGTAATAGCAGCAGGTATTTCCGACTTACTGTTAAGTTTCATAGTACCTACGGCAATGACCCGCAGGGCCTGTTTTGCCATCTCAGCTATTTTATCCGCTGCCTGACGCCGTTCTGTGTCAGTCATCCGGCAAATTGAGAGTATACTCTCTGCTGCCCCCTTGGCCGCAATAATTATCTCGCCTTCATGGTTCCAAACATGCCCCATCATTTTAAGATCATTGGTAAATGCATATTCTGTAATTAACTCGCCCCCAAAAAGATGGTCTTTGGCAATGCCAAGCTTTTCGCAGTGAGCAAGCATCGCTTTTTCCATTTGATCATAGGTTTCAGTCTCACAGCCAAGACCCATTATTTCGCATAATGTGAAGATGTCGCAATCCGCCGTCCAAGTCTCGCGCACAGTCATTTCATTCATAGTTATTGTACCGGTCTTATCAACACACAGTACGGTTACGGCCCCCAGCGTTTCCACTGAGGGAAGCTTGCGTACCAGCGACTGTTTTTTAGCAAGCCGCCAGGCGCCCATAGAGAGAAACACGGTTAGGATAACAGGAAATTCCTCCGGGATCATCGCCATTGCCAAAGTAATGCCGGCGAGGATACTTTCTACGATTCTGTCACTGAACACATGATCAGGGATATTAAAATAGGTAATTATGCTCACCAAGGCGAACAGGAAAGCTGCAACCACCGCACACAGCTTTACCAGCTTAGCGGTCTGTTTTTGTAAAGGGGTTGGGCTTTCGGGAGCAGATGCCAGATGAGCACCGATCTTGCCATATTCTGTTGCCGCGCCAATGTGCTTAATCCGGATTGTGGCACTACCCTGGGTAACTAACGTTCCCGCATAACAATAGTCCTTGCGCCAGTAATCGGTGTTGTTTTTAGCATTGTTGTCCATGGTGACTTTCCAAACGCCCTCGGCTTCACCCGTAAGAGTTGATTCATCTACACAAAGATCGCTTACTTTAACGACATCCCCATCAGCGGGAATTTTGACACCTTCCGTAATGATCATCAAATCGTTCGGCACCAGGTCTGCACTGGCAATTATTTGTTCTTCCCCATCCCGGATAACGGTGACATGCGGGGCGGATAAGTCTTTGAGGGCATTTAATGTTTTATCTGTTTTCCATTCTTGTATGACATCTATACTAATGATCCCAACCACAAATATAAGCATAATTGCACCGTCGCGCGGTTCCCCTAAAATAAAATAGATAATCGCAGCGACAATTAACAGCAGGAACATCGGCTCACCGATAATATGTATTACTTTACTGAAAAAGCTTTGCTTTTTCTCCGCTGTCAGTTCGTTTTTTCCAAACTGTCTCTGTAAGTTTTTAGCCTGCTCACCGGTCAAGCCTTGCAGTGGTAACAGGTTTGGTTGTTCTGTCATATAAGATACCTCCACATCCGCTTGTGTACCACGTTTTCCATTTAGTTTCCAGGAGAGCTCCGCTAAATGGAGCATTCTTTAAGAAGTATTTCCTATTGATAAACAAAGCTTACCTCTACTATATATTTATTTTTCTTATAAATCCACGCTTGACCATTCATTCTCACGCTGAAGTATTTTACTGGGGAATCACTTCGCGCTAAAGAATCGCACCGCGGCATCGATGACCAGCTCCATTCCGCCCGGAATCGTAATGCGGTGATCAGCGCCTTTGACTTCAGTCAGTCTCGCCCCAAACTGCTTGGCAAAGCGACGCGCGTCCGCCACCGGGGCGGTCTCGTCGGCATCGCCGTGGATCATCGCCAGCTCCGCCATATCCAGCCGGCAGAGTTTGAACAAGTCGTGCGCCGCAAGGTCGTCGTAGAATTCCCGCATGATCTTTAGAGGGCGAATATAGTCAAAATCCAAGGTGATGCAGCCTTGCGCGTTAAGCTGCGCATACTGCTCCGGCGTAGTGTGATTTCTAAACCTCGGCATGTCCACTGCCGCGCAGCGCAGGAAAGATTTCTTACCTGCGTGCGGACGTTTCGCCAAATAGATCAGATTAATGTACGCGCCGAAGCTGGACGAGAAGTAGGCGATCTCCGCTTCGGGCATAAGCTCACGTACATGAGCTTCGACTGAGGCCAGGTCGTTCAGACAGTTGAATATTCTAAACTGCTCACCGTCCGCCGGACTGTCGCCGTGGGCGGGAAAATCAAAGCCATACGTCCCTATACCGTGTTCCGGCAGCGCCGCTGCAACAGCCTGAGCGGTCGGACTTTCCTTGCTGCTCCCGAAACCATGGCTGATAATGACGGCCATTCTCTCGCCGCCGCTCAAATTATTCATGCACGGGATATCGTAACCGTTTAATCCGCTGATGTTTTCCTTTTTCATGGCACCCTCCCGCATCATTTTTCTTTCGACAAGTATAGCGCAAATCCTCAGGCACGGCAATTGTTTTAAATAGTGAATGCATCTCTCGCAAAATGACACCCGAAGATTGGAATAAGTATGGACCATTGAGCACAGGGGAGATGAAGGAAATGCACGATAAAAAATAAGCTTATCAAATACACCCCTGCCAGGGAGTAAATAAGCCCAAAAAAGAAAAATATTATCCGGCAAATTAATTATGCATTGTTGGTGATTATCAAGGGGTGCTGTTTTTCTCCTCAAACTTATCAATTAAGGGATAAAATATGGCGGTAGTCATTAGGCTAAGATATGCCGTGACAAAGCCAAAACACAGCATGGATAGTAGAAAACTTAGATTAAAGGAGACCCTATGCGCAGTCAGAAAAATTCCCAGACCGCACCAAAACCCTTGACAGAAAGGACAACTAAAGAGTTTTCTAAAGAAATACCCTTTTGAGTTAAGATAATTTCTTATACCTTTAAACAAAACAAAATCAAAGAGGAAGAATCGGATGCTTAAAGTTAACAGCATATTAAAAAGCATTACGCTTCACCTTGAATATTCTGGTATTGATCTAAGAGAATTCTAAACTGACTTATGGTTAGGGATACTTTTCCGCCATTATCATCTTTGATGATTACGCTGTCCGTATCAAATTCTACGGTTGGACAACAGCCTTTTTGACAAAGCGTCAGCTTGATTACACCCTTCATTGTGTTCAACTCCGTTTCGTTTTTTGAAAGTTTCCTATTTGTATTCTATAGACGTGGACGAGAGCTTGTTACACTTTTTTTCTCTCCCTTGAGTCATGAGAAAGAAAGCCCTTTACGTTTGAAACGTGAAGGGCTTTTTCTGTGGTGGTTTATCCGGATATGCTTCCAGAAAGTATATAACTGAAAGTTATACTTTCTGACTGGTATCAAAAAAGTAAATCCTCTGTTGTACTCCTTAAAGGTAGTGAGAATCCGCCTTTCTAAATTCCTTCTCCGGGATCTCCAAGAGCTGATCGAGGGTTTCTAATATTGTTGACTTGTCTTCAGGTATGCGGCCATTAACCCAAGCAAAATTTGAAAAATGGTCACTAAGTAATTCAAAAGGACCTTCTAAATGAGTAATCAATAGACGGGTTTCTTTTAAAGCTTCGTGGGGACTGAGCATCTGAAAGCGTCCTTGTTGAATGTCATCAGCAAGAGGGGTTCCGTTGTACGGGATAAAAGTGCGTAAGCGGACAAAGTCCGGGGTAAAAGCATTAAGCACACGGGCGCTTTCCAGGGCATGTTCCCGGGTTCGTTCACGTCCGCCAATCCCAATCAGGATGTATTCGCTCAGTTCAATTCCCGCTTCTCGAACCTTGAGTCCCTCTTCAATCATTTCTGAGGCGGTGAAGCCTTTTAGTATTCTGCTCAGAACTTCGTCATCTCCACTCTCCATTCCGGAGTGAATGCGCGTCAAGCCCGCTTCCTTCAGAAGACGTAACTCCTCTGGTTTTTTTAATTTTAAAATTTTAGCTGAGCCGTAGACCGTCATACGTTTCAAAAAGGGAAATAGTTCACGGGCATAATTAAGGATTTCCGCCAACTGGTCCGTTTTCATAACAATTGTGTTGCCATCCGGAAAGAAAATCGTCTGAACCAGATCGCCGTAATAATCGCGGGCCGTTAGCAGGTCCTCTTTAATGTCCGCAACAGGTCGGATCCGAAATTTTGTCCTTTTATACATCTTGCAAAAAGTACATTTATTATGAGGACAACCGATGGTTGCTTGTATCAGCAAGCTGTTGGCTTCACTGGGCGGGCGATAGACCGTTCCTTCGTAGCGCATATCAGGACTCCTCTCACTTAAAGTGTTTCCTCCCTCGTTAACAGTTATTTTATCACACCCGGGACAGTTCTTCCATAGCTCGCTCCGCGCTATGGAGCAAGGGTTTCTCCGTCATTTAGTCCTGTTTTTAGAACTAATTATCCGTTAGCGAACTCGCTTACGCTAAAGCTGAACATCGAGGCTTCAGATGGGGGCTCTACCCCACCTGAAGTTACGAAGAACCTTGAAAACTTAATAAAGGACTAACAAGTTTTATGTCGAATAAAAGTATTACTGACCTCTATGATTTGGAAGGAGAAAAAATGGCCAAAATTAAAATGAATGTCCCCTTGGTAGAAATGGATGGGGACGAAATGACCCGCATTATTTGGAAATGGATTAAAGAATTATTAATAGAACCCTATATTGACCTTAAAACTGAGTATTATGATTTGAGCTTACAGAAAAGAGATGCGTCTAATGACCAAATTACAACTGATTCAGCCCTTGCTGCCATAAAATATGGCGTGGCGGTAAAATGTGCCACTATCACACCCAATGCTCAAAGGATCTCAGAATATAACCTTAAAGAAATGTGGAAAAGCCCTAACGGCACTATCCGTTCAATTCTTGACGGAACTGTTTTTAGAGCGCCGATAATTGTTAACAACATTAAACCATTTATCCGCACCTGGAAAAAACCTATCACGATTGCCAGACACGCCTATGGTGATATCTACAAGGACGTTGAATATCGGGTAGAGGGCCCAGGCAAAGCTGAGCTTGTTTTTAGCGGAGAGAACGGCGAAGCTCGCCAGACCATTTTTGATTTTATGGGCAAAGGAATTATTCTCGGGATGCACAATATTGATAAATCCATAGCCAGCTTTGCCCGGACTTGCTTCAATTATGCCCTCGACACAAAACAGGATCTGTGGTTCGCAACTAAGGACACTATTTCTAAAAAATATGATCATACCTTTAAAGATATTTTCCAGGATATTTACGACCAAGAGTACAAGTTCAAGTTTAAAGAAGCCAAAATTGAATACTTATACACTCTAATCGACGACGCCGTTGCCCGAGTTATCCGATCAGAAGGCGGTTTTATCTGGGCCTGCAAGAATTACGACGGCGATGTCATGTCCGACATGGTTGCCACTGCTTTTGGCAGCTTGGCCATGATGACTTCTGTGTTGGTATCTCCAAACGGTTATTATGAATTTGAGGCGGCTCACGGTACGGTCACAAGGCATTATTATAAACACCTCCAAGGAGAGGAAACTTCCACCAATTCCATGGCCACCATTTTTGCCTGGAGCGGGGCTTTGCGTAAACGCGCTGAACTTGATGGAATTACAGAACTTGCGGAATTTGCCGGGAAGCTAGAAGCGGCTTCCATTAAGACTATTGAAGAAGGGGTCATGACCAAGGATTTAGCAGAACTGTCTGAGGTAACCAATAAGAAGGTCGTTAATACACGCAACTTCCTGGTTGAAATCAAACAACGGTTAGACGAAAGTCCGGAGGATCGGTAATCCATAATATACAAGAATAATAATAATCGCAATCGTAATGGCCAATTTGAATAACTTTTTAAGGAAAAACCCCACGGCAACAATCGCTAAAACTACGATCAGTATTTCTTGCGACTCTAGCCCTGCAAATAAATTCATTTTATACCCCCTGCTTGCGGACATTTTATCAAATAAATGTCCGCATTTTTCTATTTTGGGCAATCAATATATAAAAATAAGATTTAATTTAATAAATATTGGCTGATATAGTTAGTGGCTACGAACATGATTAGGATCGTAAGGAGAACTTTAATCACTCTATCCGGCAGAAACTTCTGTAAACGGGCGCCCACATAAGTACCCAACAGGCCTCCTACTCCAAAGAGAACACCCAGCATCCAGTCCGGGATCACTGCCGCACCGTCGGCAATACCTGATACAGCCAGGATGTAATAATACATGACTCCGGCAATGGAAGTGATAAAAGTGCACGCCAAAGCTGCCCCGGCCACGGTATAAATAGGTAATCCGAGCACAGCCACACAGAAGGGTGCAATAATGGAACCACCGCCAATACCGTAAATGCCGCCGATTAGACCTACAATAAAGGATATCGCCAGGATGGACAGCGTGCCGAAAGAATAAGTTTCACCCCAGAATTCGTATTCAATCCTTTTCCCGGAAATAAATTTGGTTTTTACCACTGCCTCGGCGGGCAGGCCGGCCGCAATTCGGCGGAAATTCTCTACTTTGAGCTTTACCACCTGTTCGGCGAACTTATCCTGCATCACTTTATTTCGCTCTTTGACTTTTTTATTCCAGCCCATCACATCTGAGAGCATCCGGTAACCAAATAATAAGAACACCAACCCCACAAAGAATTTAAAAGTTTTGGGATCCGGCAAGTAGCGAATACGAATCCAGGCTCCGAAAAAGGCCGCCGGTAGGGTTCCAATGACCACCGACCATGTGAGGGGCCAGACCATACGTCCTTCTTTGATAAAGCGGTACAAACCGCCAGGAATGGCAACAATGTTGTAAATCAGGTTGGTGGGACTTACCGAAGGGCTCGTATAATGCAATACACTCATTTGAAAGGGCAATAACAAAAACGCCCCGGAAACACCGGCAGATGCCGTCAATGAGGATATTAATAAGGCCGCCATTGGCGGAATAATGGGTAATACATCGACACCGGAAACAGGAAAATGCATAGGATTAGCTCCTCAACCCTATTTTAATTCCACGCTGTTTTTAGAATTTACAGTAAAGAACTCCCCTTTTTTCATGGCGATATGCCCGGAAACGTAAGGATTACCTTCAACCGTCAAATAGACTTTGTCAACGCCATAATACGTTCCGATTGTATTAGTAATACTTTGTAAAATCAAGCTTTCATAGCCGGAACCTGCATTCATTTCGCTCAGCAACTCTTTAGTGAAATCTATATAAACCACGTTGTCCGTATTTAAAAATAGACTTTTAATTTTAACATTAGGACCCAACACCTTGGCTAAACCGCCTTTAGGCAAATCTTTAAACGTATTTTCGAATACAGTTTTTGTAATGTCATTAGTCTTAAAGGAAAGCTGCCTATTTACATAATAAAGCTTATCGACATTGGCATTTGGATAATAAAATCTGACAGTTTGCACAAATGGAACATTGGTCTCCAGTTTGCTTAAAGTAGAAGAAACCTCAAATCCATTTGAGATGTAAACTGATTTCACAAGACCAATATTGGGTGCATAATAATCCTGGGTTTTACCTTCTTTCCCCTCTGTCGTAACCTCCAGCGTTTGATAAGTACCCATGGGAGTAGTAACATTCGCTTCCAGATTAGTAATGGAACGTTTTCTGCCATCCGCCAGGGTCCAGCCGGTTCCCAGCGTTAAGGGTTCTTTTAAGAGAATTTCCACATTACTGCCAGGGACTTGGGTGAAATTCTCCCTATAATAACATTCCCCTTTAGATAGAAGTATTCTTAGCTCGCCATCTTTATTTTCCAGAACCTTCACCATTTCCGTACCACCGTTATTAGATCTTAGCTGAACACGGTTCCCCGATATATAATCTATGAAGACAGTGAAAGAGGCGTACTCATTTCCTTGACCCTCGTACACATACTTTACGTTTTCTTGATAAGCATAGTAATCCTTGATAGTATGTTGTTCGGCCTTAGTATCCGGAGAAGTTGATTTATTCTCCTCACCAGGCTTCACCTTTGCGCAACTGCTTAGAAGAACAAGGGATAAGAGTAAACTAAATATTATGAGAAGCTTTTTCATAACTTACCTCCTGCATTTTTTATATTATTATACCACTCTTTAGATTAATTACTCAGTTTTACTCAAAGAGAAACGCCGTCAAAGACCGTCCGCCTTCTCCCGGAATAAAGACAAAAACTAACCCATAGGATATATGAGGTAGTTTTTGTGAGGGGGTGGTTGGGATTAGAGCGAGGGAGTTGGGCCTGGACTTTGGTACCCTGCCTACCGGCAAATTCAATGCCATAACCGATGTGCCCGGCGTCACTGTGGGTCACGTCAGTCTGATCCGGGGTCAGGGCAGGCTTATCCCCGGCCAGGGACCAGTTCGCACCGGGATCACCGCAATCCTGCCACATGGCGGTAACTTGTACACCCGGAAATGTCCGGCGGCAGTGTTCCCGTTCAACGGATACGGCAAGTCTATCGGCATGATGTATATAGAGGAACTGGGGATTTGTGAAAACCCGATTTTAATCACCAATTCGCTGAGCGTTGGAGCAGCTTTAGAGGGCGGAATTGACTGGGTGCTCCAACACAACCCTGGAGTGGGTATCTCGGAACGGACCCCGAATATTTCGGTATATGAATGTGACGATGGGTATTTAAATGATATCAGAGGCAGGCATGTGCATCCGGAACATGCCTGGCAGGCTATCGCCACAGCCACCGGCGGGCAGGTTCCGGAGGGCAACGTCGGAGCAGGTGTCGGAATGAGTACCTTTGCTTACAAGTCCGGGGTAGGTACCTGTTCCCGCATCGTGAATAACAGCCTGGGAACCTGGACTTTAGGGGTGTTAATGGTCTGCAATTTTGGTCAGCGCAAAGATTTAATAATAAAGGGCATCCCCTTTGGTCGCATGTTTCCGGTAAAAGAAAATGAAACGCCGTCGAACGGCAACTCAAATATTACTATTATTGCCACCGATGCTCCCCTGACCTGCTCCCAGTTAAAATGCCTGGCTAAAAGACCTCAGTTGGGATTAAGCAGAGTGGGCGGTATCAGTCGCTGGGGCAGCGGGGATATTGACATGGTTATTTCCAACTATCCCTGGATTCATCCCAAAGCACAACCCCAAATCATGGACAACGCAATGTTTCTCGACCCCTTCATCGAGGCGGTAGTTGATGCCTCCGAGGAGGCCTGTCTAAATGCTTTGTTCCAGGCCAAAACCATGATCGGCGTGGATAATCATGTCCGGAAGAAACTCCCGGTAGAGCAGATTATGGCTTGTCTAAGATAAAGATAGATTCCCTATTTTCTTTCATCAGGTTTTCTCGCCTCAATCGTTTCCCGAATCACTTCGGCCTGCAAATCGATAACTTCTCCATAGGTGTATGGCCTCGTTCTGAGTTCACTTGATCTTCTTCTCCTCAAGTAATAGCGGTAGATTCCAAACAAACTCCCCGCCGCCGCTGCTATTAAAATAAAGCCAAAGGAAAATATTACAGCCGTAACGATGATTACCAGAAGAACCAGGGACCATATAACTGTATAAAGTATCTGCATTACACAATCCTCCTTAACCCGCAAATTAATGGGCAACTGCCCTTTCCTAAGTAAAGAAAAGGCCACTCAATAAGTGAGTGGCCATTCATTAATAATTGAATCCCACAAAGTTCCTCCAGAATTAATGGATACACGGCTCGAGATTAATCTTTAACCAATCAAAAACATCGTAAGGCGGGTAACTAATCTGGACAAATCCTCCACTAGTTCTATAGACACCCAACTTGGGTCAATCTGAAAACGGCCTTTTCAAAGTAGAAACGTTTAGGTTGTTCAATCACCCGAATTCTGACTCGATTTTTAGCTTGCCAACTACCGGAAAGGTAAACTCAACTCAGACTGACTGGAAGGAACTTTGCGGGAAATTTTTCTTTCTGAACGATAAAAACCACCCTTCTAGGTGGCTCCAATTCTCGAAATTCAGCATTGACTCATCTGATTGCAATGCTTAAACCTTCGAAGAATCGAAACTTTACCTAGCACGCGACCAAAAAGTTCATGATAACCTGAATCTAATGCAATTAAGTGGTTCTATCTTTATTATAACAGAGTCTAATTTTTTGTCAAGTGATATCACCAAATATTTTCGCAGATCAACAGCTATCCCTCTTTACGCCAGCAGTTTTATCGCAGCATGCATAAAGATTTTCATACCGTTCAGGAGGGCATCTTCATCAATCATAAAGCACGGGTGATGATGCGGGTAAACATATCCTTTCTCTTTGTTCCCTCCGCCTATGAAGAAAAACGCGCCGGAGGCTTTTTGCATATACGCCGAAAAATCTTCCGCACCCATGCTGGGGCGGACAAACTCCAGCGCCGCATCCCCCATGACTTCACGCACTGTCTTTTCTAAAACTCGAACGACACGCTCATCATTAATCACCTGTCCGTAACCTTGAATAACTTTCAAATCATAGTCCGCCCCGTGAGCGGACGTAACCCCTCTGACTATTCGCTCGAGCAAGAGCGGAACCTCTTGGCGCAGCTTGGAATTCAATGTGCGAATCGTGCCGTCTATTTGGACTTGGTTTGGCATAATGTTATTAGTTGTGCCGCCCACAAACCGACACACCGAGATTACGACCTGATCAAAGGGATCAATGTTTCGCGCAACGATATGCTGCAAGTTAACTACCACTTCTGCACCAATTAAAATGGCATCAATCGTTTGATGGGGTATCGCTCCGTGTCCCCCTTTCCCTTTAATTGTGAGATAAAATGAATCTGGCGAAGCCATCATTGGACCATAAGTGAGACCTATTTTACCAATTTCTAAAGGTACCCATACATGCCCGCCAATAATCGCGTCTACTCCTTCCATCACCCCGGCTTGAATAAGTTCTTCAGCCCCTCCGGGGGGGAATGATTCCTCGGCATGCTGAAAGATGAAGCGTAGTTCCCCTTTGATATCTTCTTGCATACCACAGAAAATCTTTGCCACTCCCAAGAGCATAGCAATATGAGCATCGTGCCCACAAGCATGCATCACTCCGGGGTTTTGGGAAGCATAAGCTAACGTAGTTTCCTCTTGAATCGGCAGAGCATCCATATCAGCCCTGATGGCGATCACCTTACCTGGTTTCTTTCCAATCAGGCGTGCCAGCACGCCGGTCTTTGTAGGCCGAGTCACCTCAAGATTTCCAAAGGTCAGGAGCGTATGATAAATAAACCGGGCGGTTTCTCTCTCCTGATAAGATACTTCCGGATTCCGGTGCAGGTGACGTCTCCAAAAGATTACTTGATCCTTTATTGAATCTACCAAGAAATTCAAGTCGCCAATCATGCTTATTAGACTCCTTATGTTGATAAATCACTGTTTGGATAAGTCGGCAGAAGAAAAAGCCACTCAATAAGTGGCCTTAAACTCTAAATAAATCCCGCAAAGTTCCTCGAGAATTAATGAATCCACGACTCTCTTAAACCTGGCGTTACCGAACAGTCATTTACCGGAGTGGAAAGGCTAGCAGTTAAAGCACCTTACAACTAAGCCAACAATACTAGGCAAATCACACGTTCTGAGAAATTAAACCTCAAAAGCAACTTCAAGTAAGGAAACTAATCTGGACTAATCCTTCACTGGTTCTGTTGACAACCAACCGGGGGCAGTCTGAAAACAGCCTATTCAACTTGAAGAGAAGGGTTAGTACTCAAATCACCCGAATTTTGAGCTCAATTTCCCAGCTTAATAAACCGCCGACCACTCAGGAAGACTTAACTGGGAGGAACTTCGCGGGAAATCCTTCTTTCTAAACAACAAAAACCACCCTCTAGGCGGCTCCAAATCTCCGAAATTCAGCATTGTCTCAACTGATTGCATTGCTTAAACTTTCGAATGAATCGAAACTTTACCTAGCACGCGACCAACAAGTTCTGGATAACTGAATCTATTGCGTTTAATTAATTCTGATTTTATTATAAACATAATCAGCTCATTGTCAAGAGTCCAAAAAA
>NZ_JCAIJG010000203.1:0-46872 GCF_059735615.1 Desulfosporosinus sp. Tol-M2 | reverse complement strand
GGCGGTGGCGGCGGCAGCTCCAGACGTTGGTAATTTTATTGTTATTAAAGGGGAGAGGAGTATATGCGATTATTCATTGGGGTTGATCTACCTGCTGAGATCAAACAGACGCTACTTAAATTCCAGTCCGAATTAAGAGATCGTGGCGTTAAGGGGTCCTGGAAATCAATGAATAATTTTCATATAACCTTAGAATTCCTGGGGGAATTAGAACCCGATAAGCTTTCGGTTCTGTCAGAAACCCTGACGAAAGCAGCCGGCAACTCCAGACCGTTTGGCTTAATCATTGGAGGAATGGGGGCATTTCCCTCACTGAAAAGGCCTCATACCTTATGGACGGCGGTAAGCGGAAGTTTAACTGAACTGAATCGATTAAGGGATAAACTCCATCATGAACTCAAAACTAAAGGCTTTGAACTGGATGAACGACAGTTTAAGCCCCATATAACCCTGGCCTCTCGTCCGAAACTGGACAAGATTGATTTTTCTGTTGTCCGCAATAAGGCATTAGGTGAGTACATGGTTGCAGAGCTCGTTTTATTTGAGAGTAGGATAATAAGCGGCAAAAGAGTCTACATCGATTTATTTAGAGCAGGCTTTGAAAAGGGGAACCTCGCGTGATTTTTTTGAGCTAAAAACAAAGTGACAGGCACATCCTGTCACGCATTAATATTGAAAGAAGATAAGTAGCATAATCTTGATCAAAGATATTAAGCTTATGAAAAATAGTATGGCTTAAGATAGAACAGGTAAAAGCTCGGATTAGGTTATGGAAAAGAAAGAAGCTTAATGAAATCCCTCCCATTCAGCCAGCAAAATCTCTGCTGTTTTAGAGGTTAAATCTATGCAGGCCCCATTGCCAATACTTTGGATGAGGGGGCGCTTTTTTCTGATAACCCGGCAACAGGTTGCGCCAAATGCCATTTTAAACTGGTCGTGGAGCTGCTGAGGTAATTTAGAACCGGCCGGATGAGGATGATATCGATTCATAATCCCAGCGGCCATTACCATTCCCGTGAGGGCACCACAGGTACAGCCACTGCCGATTCCACCACCGAACAGACCGGCAGCAGCCAAAATATCGGGGTCGAGAGAGATATCCCAAATTTTGCTTGCGGCCACCAGTACGGCCTGACAACAGTTATTCCCAGACTTCATCTCTTCCTGAACTATTTGTGTTGCTTTGGACTTTGACATCGGCTAATTCTCCTTTAACTCGATAGTGTAACCAGGCACTTCCTCCATAAAGACTACACAGACTTACCAGAAAAACAAACAACAAGGATGCTGAGATAGCTGTGCTTGCCGGAACCTGATACATGCCCAGCATTGCCACATAGGCACCTTCCCTTAACCCATAACCGTTTATTCCCAATGGTAACATCGCTGCTACAGATATTACCGGGATTACATACAGTAGATCCCACCAGGCTAGAGCAGTCAATTCCAGAGCCCGAAAAATACAGTAGTTAACCAATACTACCGCCAATTGGAACGCCACAGACAGGATTCCTACCCTGACCAATCTGCCCGGTTGATGTTTGAGTTTTTGACCATGTCTTGCCATTTTCCTTAAAAAAGAGGTTATTTTACCCTTCCTGTTTTCTGCCCAACGGGGGAATATCCCCAGACAGATTAAGCCCAGCAACCCCAAACTCACGACAATTAAGCTTATGAATAATATAATTGCTGATATTACAATCCGGTTATCCGGCCTGTTGACAAAGGCCGCGGCCACCAGACCGGTTAAGGCCAAACCGGTCGTGGCTAAAATCCTTTCCACAATAACCGAGGTAGCAGCGCCGGAATTATCCCGGGCAACTTTACCGACCCACCAAATTCTCAGCCCATCGCCACCGATACTGGAAGGTAAAAAATTGTTAAAAAATAATCCTGCCCAATAAGCCTTCCAGAGTTCATTCCATGCCAGGCGGATATTTTGCGCATCCAGCACCAGTTGCCATTTCCTTACACTGATAATCATGGAAATAACAATCGCGGCTACCGCTGCCAGAATCCATTCCGGTTCGAGCCGGCTCCAGACCTGGGCCAAATCTTTCCAGTCTGTCAGGAAAAAAAGCCATGCCAGTAGCCCGGCTGAAATAATCGTCCGGGCTACAGTCTTCCAGTTTAATCTGTGTATGACCTTTCCAATCCACATCTTCATGCCAACCTTCATTGCATTCTAAACCTTGCCACTTAAAATACTTGTAACTGCACAAAGGCAAGAAATCGTCAAGTATGAGGCGGGACTATGGGTCAAGCTTATTTCCCGAGTGGTAGAGAAGCATTTCCAGCCCATCCACCTCTAATATACATTTGATTCGGTAATTTGTCTATAAGTTATTCAAAAGGAGTGATAATAATTCATTAAATTATAATTATGTGATTACTTAACTTATCTGATTGATTTGCTTTCTTCTTTGAATCTTAAACAATTATTGACAGGAAGTACCGATGAACATGATAAAACAGCATCTGCTAGGATATTGCATTAATTTTGTTTATATAATATAATAATTATACATAATCAAAAGGTATTAGTTATTTAATGATACGTTTTAGAACTTGGTCATGGCATTACATATTAAAGCATTTAGAAGGAAACTGATTTAAAAACAGGAGAGAAAGCGAGATGGTGTGTTGAATTCGCTAACAAACCGTCAAGGTGATTCGGTGGAGGGCTGCCAAACAATCCTGAGGGAAGGTAATTGGAGGGTTGCCGATGGCCCAACTTCGACAGTTTTGAAAAAGAGGTGATGTGAAGGAGAATGGCGTGACCTGCTGACAGGTCTATTAGCCCCATGCTTATACTGGTAAAAAGGAGGGTGAGTGTAGTAAAAAGCTTACTGAGTAGTTACATAGTGAAAATACTGGTATTGTTAGCAGTGTCGGCATTATATTTTTTTGTTCCGGTAATTAAAATTAATGTCAACCAAGGTTTTTTCATCCTCAGCAATATGGATGTAGATTTAGTCAGGGGTTATATTTTGGGCTTTGGTATTTGGGCCCCGATAGTGTCTTTTCTGCTGATGATTTTTCAATCTGTTATAGCACCATTGCCCGCTTTTCTTATCACTTTTGCAAACGCCGGTTTGTTTGGTTGGGTTTACGGTGCGATTCTTTCGTGGTCGAGTGCTATGGTAGGGGCAGGGTTGTGTTTTTATATTGCAAGGTTTTTTGGAAGAGGAGCAGTAGAGAAACTGACCTCCCGTACAGCTTTGGAAAATGTCGATCAATTTTTCAAGCAATATGGAAAATACGCGATCATAATAGCCCGATTACTTCCATTTATCTCTTTTGACATTGTAAGTTATGCAGCAGGTTTAACCTCTATGGGATTTTGGCCATTCTTTATCGCTACAGGTATTGGACAACTGCCGGCAACTATTGTTTATTCCTATATTGGAGGTATGTTAACCGGTACTACTAAGACGTTTGTATTTGGGTTATTAATATTATTTGCTGTTAGCGTATTTATTGTGCTAATTAAGCAACTTTGGAAAGATAAGAACGAGGAGGTTAAAAAAAGTGCTTAAAAAAAAGTTCATCTGTATAGGGACGCTTTTATTAGCTTTAATGTTAATAATAAGCGCATGTGGAACCTTGTCGCAGAAACCTCCGAATTCTGCAGACACAAGTCAAACTGTACTTGAAGCTGATCTTTCGGTCTACAAAAATGGCGATATATTTATTACTCCCCAGCAACTTAAAAAGAAGCTGGGAGAGAAGTCTGTAATATTGTTTGATACAAGCAAGCCGGATGTTTATGAAAAGGGACATATACCGGGAGCAATTGGAATCGGCTTTCATGGACTTTCAAAAATAGTCGGTAAACCAGGAGATCCTCTTTGGGGAACTACTTTGGACAAAGAAGAACTTACTAAAAAACTTGAGTCATACGGCGTGACTAACAACACACTTGTGGTATTTACGTCAAATGTGCTTCCTGGGCCGGGTTCTGATGGAAGAAATGTCTGGCAACTCAGAATGGCTGGGCTTGACAATGTTAAGCTTTTATACGGAGGGAATCCCTATTGGAAAGAACTGGGCTATGAAATGAACAAAGAATCCTCACCAAAGCCCACTCCAGTTGCAGGGCTTACTCTTAAAGAATTTGATAAAAGCTACTCAGCAGACAAGGCTTATGTGGCTGCAAACCTTGGCAAAACAGTAATTATAGATGTTAGATCAGATAAGGAATATAAAGGAAGCCAGGACTCGGGAGAAGCCAGAGGAGGGCATATTCAGGGAGCAAAGCACCTCTTATGGTCATCAATACTTAATGAAAATGCAACTCCAAAATCCCCTGAAGTAATAGCGAAGATGATGGCGGATTTGGGAGTAAGTCCTCAAGACGATTTTGTAGTTTACTGAACTATGGGAATAAGATCAGGCTATTTTAGTCTGGCCCTCAGAGCCGTTGGCTTTGATAAAGTTAGAAACTACGAAGCATCTATTTACGAGTGGTCAGCAGATCCAAATATGCCCATGGAATAAAATCATAACGGAACAAAAGGGGGATGTGTCCAATTCGGCACACGTCCCCCTTCGTAATCTAAAGGATGTTAAGTTGTCATACTGCGGTTAAGCAGGTTGTTGCTCTTGCGGCTTATTTTCCTTATAGCAGCCATTCATACCGAACACTTGGTGGTTATTTCTACCTGCGTTGCTGCGTGTAAATGGGAGTTTAAAGAAGGCATCTTGACAATACCTATAGGAATAGTATATATTTAGTATGTGGATTTCATTTATTTGCAGAATAATATAGACAACGAGGTGTATCTAATGCCCATCAAAATACCCGATGATCTACCTGCAACTGAAGTATTAAGTAATGAAAATATATTTATTATACACGAAAACCGGGCTAACAGGCAGGATATTCGTCCCTTAAAAATCGTGATTTTGAATCTAATGCCGGAAAAAATTATTACGGAAATTCAAATATTGCGTTTGCTTGGGAACTCAGCTTTACAGGTGGATATTATACTTTTGCATCCTCGAACCCATAGTTCTAAGAATACTTCGGAAGAGCATCTGTTCAAGTTTTACAATACTTTTAATGAGATTATTGAAGAAAAATTTGACGGCATGATAATAACGGGAGCTCCGTTAGAGTTACTGGGCTTTGAAGAAATCGATTTTTGGGAAGAATTACAGGAAATAATGGATTGGAGCCTTAGCCATGTATTTTCCACCTTTTATATCTGCATGGCTGCTCAGGCAGGATTATACTATCATTTTGGCATACCAAAATATACGTTGGACAAAAAGATGTTTGGTGTCTTTCCTCATACTATAAACAAAAAAAATGTCCAACTTTTGTGTGGTTTTGACGATGAGTTTTTTGTGCCACATTCTCGCTATACAGAAGTGAAAAGAGATGATATTGAACAGATCCCTGAACTGGAAATATTGTCTGAGTCTAAAGAAGCCGGTGTTTATATCGTAGCCACCCGGGATGGAAGACAGATATTTGTAACCGGGCACTCGGAATATGATCCACTTAGTTTAAAAAGTGAATATAAACGCGATTTAAATAGAGGTCTGGAAATTGACGTACCAAAAAATTATTTTCCCGGCGATGATCCCAACCAGCCTCCGATTGTGCGGTGGCGAGGACATGCCAACCTACTTTTTTCCAACTGGTTGAACTACCATGTCTACCAGGAAACCCCCTATGATCTGAATGAAAAATTCTTTTTATGAAATTGATTCAAGTATGTGAAGTAAACTCGTTCAACTAAAGTTGAATATCGAGTCTTCGGTGGGGACTCTACCCCCACCGAAGCAGAATAAGGTATACCACCCCCACTTGTAGAAGTGGGAGATTTGGATAAATAGGGAGATAATAATGAGTAAAATTTCTGAGCAGCAAATCCATTTTCTGGTTGAAGCTATTGAAGCAAGCTACCCAAAAAATCAGCTGGCAATTCCTTTGGAATTTGTTTCACAACCAAAACGAGAATTAATTATCAAGGTAATCTTTATTTTGCGGGAACTATTGTTTCTGGAATATTTTGGGCAACGGCAACTGATTAGTACGACGATTAAATACCATATAGGCGATCTGCTGATTAACGTTCATAAGATACTGCATGAACAAATGGTTTTGGCTTTGACGTATCAGGCCATTGAGAAGAATAGTCCTTTAGATAATATCAATGAAAAGGTAAATGAAATTATTTTTTTGTTTTTAAGCAAAATTCCCGAACTGAGATGTATGATTGAACTGGATATACAAGCTGCTTTTAACGGTGATCCCGCTGCAACAGATAAGAATGAAATAATATATTCTTACCCAGGGGTTTTTGCTGTTAGTATATATCGGTTGGCTCATGAATTGCAGTTGCTTTCGCTCCCCTTAATTCCAAGGATTATGACTGAATATGCCCACAGCGTTACAGGAATTGACATTCACCCTGGCGCTACCATTGGCAAGTACTTCTTTATAGATCACGGCACTGGAGTGGTTATCGGTGAAACGACTACTATCGGCAATAATGTTAAAATCTATCAGGGGGTTACGCTGGGGGCGTTATCAACCCGTGAGGGGCAGAAACTACGGGGGGTAAAACGCCATCCTACTATTGAGGATGACGTTACTATATATTCCGGTACTTCCATCTTGGGCGGTGAAACAGTTATAGGTAAAGGTGCGGTGATCGGCAGTAATGTTTTTTTAACAAAATCAGTACCTGCCAAAACAAAAGTTAGTGTTAAAATCCCGGAGCTGATGTATAAAGGTCGCATTAATAAGGAATCTGACCCCGAATATATGGTCCTTGATATTTAGGATTATCCTTCATGGAGGGCGACCAGTCGAGGTTGTATATTTTTGAGCATAAGGAAAAGCTGTATTGACTTACTAAAGAATATAATTTTGATTAATATTTTTTCGGAGGAATATAAATGAAATTCTCAACAAAAGGCAGATATGCGCTGCGCGTTATGGTTGAGTTGGCGCAGCATGGTAAAGATGAATATATTCCACTCAAATTAATATCCGAGCGTCAGGAAATTTCGATGAAGTATCTTGAAATGATTATTGCGATTCTCCATAGAGCGGGATTCGTATTGAGTCATCGAGGAAAAGACGGTGGTTATAAACTTGCTAAAGCCGCAAATGAATATACAGTTGGTTCTGTGCTGAAACTTGCAGAAGGAAGTCTTGCTCCTGTTGCCTGTCTCGATAATAAAATAATTACTTGTAAAAGAGCCAACCACTGTATAACGCTTCCAATGTGGCAAAAGCTTGATAAATTGATTGACGATTATCTTGAAAGCGTTACAATTGAGGATTTGTTACTTCAGCAAAATCAGTTTCTCGGAAACGATTATTACATTTAAATTATAAAATCCATTATGCTCTGTTCACAAACGCAATAGGATATCTTACCGCCATAATCCTATTGACAGTGAAAGTTTTATATATTATATTCCTACAAAAATGATAGGAAATATAATCTTTGAAGGAGGTTGATGTAAATAAAAACAATTATAAAACCATTACAAAATATGGAAGCCAATGATGTGTTTTAATAAACCATCTGATGAATTAAATAATTTTGAGAAAGGGTTTTTTAAAATGGCAAATACAAATTATAAATTTGAAACACTCCAACTTCATGTCGGACAGGAGAAGCCTGATAGTGCAACCGATGCAAGGGCAGTACCGATTTATGCTACAACCTCTTATGTATTTAAGGACAGTGCACAGGCGGCAGGCAGATTTGCTTTAACCGAGGGCGGCAATATTTATACAAGACTGATGAACCCAACTTCCGATGTATTTGAACAGAGAATGGCCGCACTTGAAGGCGGCGTTGCAGCATTGGCAACCGCTTCCGGAGCTGCGGCAATAACCTATGCCATTCAGAATATTGCAAAATCAGGGGACCATATTGTTTCCGCCAAAACAATTTACGGCGGGACATATAATTTTTTTGCTAATACTCTGGCCGACACTGGAATTGAAACTACCTTTGTTGACGGCAGTGATGTAAGCAATTTTGTGAATACAATCAAACCAAACACAAAGGTAATCTTCATTGAAAGTTTTGGGAATCCTAATTGCGACATTATTGACATTGATGCAGTCGCAGACGTCGCTCATAAGAATGGTATCCCCCTGATCATTGACAACACCTTTGCGACCCCTTATCTATTGCGTCCCATTGAACATGGTGCAGATATAGTTGTTCATTCGGCAACCAAATTTATTGGCGGTCACGGTACAGTCCTGGGTGGTGTCATTATCGACAGCGGTAAATTCAATTGGGCGCAGAACGATAAGTTTCCTGGGCTCTCAAAGCCCAATTCCAGTTATCACGGTATTGTCTTCACCGAAGCAGTCGGAAATCTTGCCTATATAATTAAAATCCGTACAACCCTGATGAGAGATACCGGCGCAATCGTTTCTCCGTTCAATTCCTTCCTGTTGCTTCAGGGGCTGGAAACTCTTTCACTGCGTGTTGAACGGCATGTTGAGAATGCGCTTAAGGTTGTAGAGTATCTAAAAAACCACCCGCAAGTTGAAAAGGTGAATCATCCCCTGCTTTCCGATCATCGTGGCCATGAACTTTATAGTAAATATTTTCCGAACGGAGCAGGCTCTATTTTTACCTTTGAAATAAAAGGTGGTTCCATGGCAGCGAAAAAATTCTGCGAAAATCTTGAATTATTTTCCCTTCTTGCAAATGTCGCAGATGTGAAATCGTTGGTTATCCATCCCGCATCCACAACACATTCACAGATGAGCGAAGAGGAACTACTCGAATCGGGAATAAAGCCGAACACAATTCGCCTGTCAATTGGTACGGAGCATATCGACGATATTATAGATGATTTGAAACACGGTTTTGAGTCAATTAAATAAAACAAAATATTATAAGGGGTGTTTTATTATGAAATTATATAAGACCATAACAGACCTTGTCGGAAAAACACCGCTTCTGGAACTAACCAACTATGAAGAAACAAACAATCTCGGAGCGACAATTCTTGCCAAACTCGAATACTTTAATCCGGCGGGAAGCGTCAAGGATAGAATCGCCAAGGCAATGATCGATGATGCCGAAGTGAAAGGGTTAATAAAACCTGACTCTGTTATTATTGAGCCTACAAGTGGCAACACGGGTATAGGCCTTGCATCAGTTGCAGCAGCCAGAGGATACAAAATCATTCTTACAATGCCTGAGACAATGAGTGTCGAGCGTAGAAATTTACTGAAGGCATTTGGTGCGGAACTTGTTCTCACTGAAGGTGCGAAAGGAATGAAGGGAGCCATCGCAAAAGCGGAAGAGCTTGCCATGGCTATTCCAAACAGTTATATTCCCAGCCAGTTTACCAATCCGGTAAATCCTGCTGTTCACAAAGCAACAACCGGACCGGAAATTTGGCAGGATACAAATGGAACGGTTGATATATTTGTCGCAGGTATTGGTACAGGCGGTACCATCACCGGCGTTGGTGAATTCTTAAAGTCGCAGAATCCAAATGTTAAAATTGTTGCCGTGGAGCCGGCTGATTCACCGCTACTTTCAACAGGGACAGCCGGCTCACATAAAATTCAAGGCATTGGAGCAGGTTTTGTTCCAGATACGCTAAATACCGCTATCTATGATGAAATAATTACAGTTGAAAACGATGATGCTTTTGCGGTGGGCAGAAATATTGCCAGAACTGAAGGCGTATTAGTTGGCATTTCTTCCGGCGCTGCTGTTTGGGCTGCTACAGAGCTTGCCAAGCGTCCCGAAAACAAAGGCAAAACGATTGTCGTTCTACTTCCTGACACAGGTGAGAGATATTTGTCAACACCGATGTTTTCGGAATAGTGGTATCTTCAGGGTCGGCATGCACATCCGGCTCACTTGATCCGAGTCATGTTTTGCCGGCACTCGGCCTGCCTCACGAAATCGAACATGGTTCATTGCGGCTGTCTCCTTTCGGCAGTACATCCGCTATTATGGACTTCGCAAAACACAGTGATCGGACTTAGAAAACCGGAATCATCCTTTTTAATGATTTCGATTTTTTCGAAACGGTATGGTTATGAAGTGGAAATAATCCGAGAAGGGCCAAGATAAATACTGGTATTTACCGCAAATACTTGACAAATAATGCTCAAATACATATATTATATAATTAGAGTGTGATGTTAAAGGCACACGAAGGGGTACACCACCATGGGTGTAGTTTTCTTCGGTGCTTTTTTGTTACTCTAAAACCATGAATAATAACTAAATGCAAAATGAAGTGAAAATGCAAATGCAAATGCAAGTGCAAGTGCAAGATGGCTCTTAATGATACAGAATCAGGAGGTGCAAGATGAAAGTAAACGGACAGGAAGAAACAGTTTTCGTTGGCATGGTGCTCTTGGATTTTTTGAAGCAAGCAGGCTATAACCCGGAACGAATAGCCGTGGAGAGAAATGGCAGTATCGTGTCCAAGAACGATTATGATAAGACGGTTTTGCAGCAAGATGACACTTTGGAAATTGTCCAGTTTGTAGGAGGCGGTTAAGAATGATTCCCACAAAAGAAGTCATGAAAAATGGTTGGGATGGCCGTTTCCCTATGGAATTTTACGAAAAATTGCAGGTATCTGAGGTGGCGATAGCCGGACTTGGCGGACTGGGTTCCCATATTGCCGTCATGTTAGCCAGAAGCGGTGTTGGCAAATTGCAGTTAGTGGACTTCGATAAAGTTGATGTAAGCAATTTAAATCGACAAGAGTATGATATCCGGCATTTAGGCAGACTGAAAACAGAGGCCCTTTCAGAGAGGCTTCGGGAAATCAATCCCTATCTGGAGCTTTGTGTGGATACAGTTCGTGTGATACCGGAAAATGTGTCTGCTCTATTCTCACGGCAGCGGATCGTTTGTGAGGCTTTTGACGTACCGGAGCAGAAAGCCATGCTTATCAATACACTGCTCGCGCAATGCCCAAATACGATAGTTGTTGCCGGCAATGGCATGGCCGGATTTGGCGATGCAAATACTATTCGGACGCGGAAAGCCGGCAGCAGATTTTATTTATGCGGCGACGAACAAACGGATGTCCAAGCCGGCATTGGACTTATGGCAGCAAGGGTCAGTATTTGCGCCGGGCATCAAGCCAATCAGGTCATCCGTTTGATTTTAAAAGCGGATTAAAAAATAATACCAAACACCGAGGCTTTGTTGGGGCACGGTCAATCATGAAAATAACTCCAAAGTAATTTTCTTACTAAAGCGAAAGGAAAAAAGATTATGCAGAAAGATGATCAACTTGTAATTGGCGGACATGCTTTTACATCCCGCTTTATTTTAGGTTCGGGAAAGTTCAATCTGGATTTGATTCGGGCGGCAGTTGAGCAAGCCGGCGCTCAGATTATTACTTTGGCTTTGAGGCGTGCCAATACCGGCGGTGAGGAAAACATCCTGGATTACATACCCCTGGGTGTGACGCTGTTACCGAATACTTCCGGGGCAAGAAATGCCGAAGAGGCCGTACGCATTGCACGGCTGGCCAGAGAAATCGGCTGCGGAGATTTCGTAAAAATTGAAGTGATTCGTGATTCCAAATATCTGCTGCCGGATAATGCAGAAACCATCAAGGCGACAGAACAGCTTGCCAAGGAAGGCTTTGTTGTGCTGCCGTATATGTATCCTGATCTGAATGTGGCCAGAGATTTAGTGAATGCCGGTGCGGCGGCAATTATGCCCCTTGGAGCGCCGATTGGTTCTAATAAGGGACTTTGTACCAAAGAGTTTATTCGGATTTTGGTGGATGAAATCGATCTGCCTATTATTGTCGATGCAGGTATCGGGCGGCCTTCACAGGCTTGTGAAGCCATGGAAATGGGCGTTGCTGCTATTATGGCCAATACTGCCATTGCTACTGCCGGAGTTATTCCCACGATGGCCTCGGCTTTTAAAAAAGCGATTGAGGCCGGCAGAGGCGCTTATCTGTCCGGCTTAGGCCGTGTGTTGGATAGGGGCAGCGTAGCTTCTTCGCCCCTGACCGGTTTTTTGGCAGAATAGGAGAAAAGGACATGGATGTAAATTATACAGAGACAAATAAGCCGGAGACAAATAAGCCGGAGAAAAATATGCCGGAGAAAAATATGCCGGAGAAAAATAGCGCTGAAACTAAAGGAATAATAACGCCGGATATTTCTAAAGAAAAAAGGACAAATCACATGGCATACATGGAGGGTATGGAAGTGCTTGCCGATTCCACTGTTATGGATAAAGTCCTTGGGGTAATGAAAACCTATGATTACAATTCCTACACAGCGGCGGATGTCAGAAGGGCTCTGGACAAGGTCAATCGGGGACCGGAAGAATTCAAGGCGTTGCTTTCTCCTGCGGCAGAGCCTTTTCTGGAAGAAATGGCACGGCAAGCACAGGCAGAAACCAGAAAGCATTTTGGCAACAGCATTTATCTTTTTACCCCGCTTTACATTTCTAATTACTGTGAAAACTACTGCATCTACTGCGGTTTTAACTGCCGCAATAGGATTCGCAGAGCAAAATTGGATACGGCCGGTATGGAGCGTGAGATGGAGGCAATCGCCAGAACAGGTCTGGAGGAAATCCTGATTTTGACCGGTGAAAGCCGGAAAATGTCTGATGTTACTTATATCGGCGAGGCTTGCAAGCTGGCCCACAAATATTTCAAGCTGGTGGGCGTAGAGGTGTATCCTATGAACTCGGATGAATATGCCTATCTGCATTCCTGCGGTGTGGACTATGTGACTGTATTTCAGGAAACCTATAATTCGGACAAATACGCGACCCTTCATCTGGCCGGTCATAAACGGATATTCCCCTATCGGCTGAATGCTCAGGAACGAGCATTGAAAGGTGGTATGCGCGGGGTAGCTTTTGCAGCCTTGCTCGGTTTGGCTGACTTCCGCAAGGATGCGCTTGCTACGGGAATGCACGCCTATCTGCTACAACGAAAGTATCCCCACGCCGAAATTTCTTTTTCCTGCCCGAGACTGCGTCCGATTATCAACAATGATAAAATCAACCCTCAAGATGTCCATGAGCGACAGCTTTTGCAGGTGATGACTGCCTATCGGCTGTTTATGCCCTTTGCCGGTATAACGATTTCCACCAGAGAGCGTGCTGACTTCAGGGATCATGTCATCGGTTTGGCGGCTACGAAAATTTCCGCCGGAGTAAGCACAGGCATTGGCGGTCATGGCGAGGCAGGTGAGCTGGGCGACGATCAGTTTGAAATTGCCGATAATCGGAATGTGGAGGAAGTGGCTGCGGCTATCCGGGCACATGGCTTGCAACCGGTTATGAACGATTATGTATACGTTTAAGAGAATTGCCGTCACCAACCGAAATCTCTGCGCCAGGCCATTCCTGGAGCAACTGGAACGAATTGTTGGCCAAGTAGATATGGTGGTCTTGCGTGAAAAAGATTTGCCCGAATCAGAATACGAGCAACTGGCAAAAGGAGTGCTGGGTTTGTGTCAGAGGCACGGCACTTCCTGCGTACTGCATACTTATGTGGAAGCAGCACGGCGATTAGGTTGTCCGGCTATTCATCTGCCGCTGCCCTTGTTTGAACAATTCGCAGGAAATCTTTCCGACTTTACAGTCCTTGGTTCCTCGGTCCATTCTGTTGCCGAAGCCAGGAAAGCGCAGGGTTTGGGGGCCACTTATCTTATGGCAGGTAATGTATTCGCTACCGACAGCAAAAAGGGGTTGCCACCGCGAGGTCTGGACTTTCTCAAAGATGTCTGTGAAGCGGTATCCGTACCGGTTTATGCCTTGGGTGGCATTACAGGAGAAAAGGAAGCGCTCACCTATGCCTGCGGTGCTAAAGGTGCCTGCCGTATGTCCGATTATATGAGAGCTTGATTTTCCCGTAATCAAATGGGTTTCATTGATAATTGACTTTGTTGTTCAGGCGTGATACCGTGGAACAATGATATAAATATTTCAGGGGAGCTTGCTTTAGCAGGCTGAGAGGAAGCAATCAACTTCGACCCTTTACCTGATGCGGATAATGCCGCCGTAGGGAGTAAGCCATACTTGCTTTTATCCGATAGCTAACAGTTCTAAGACTCCCCCTTCTTCAAAGAGGGAGATAAGAACTGTACAGCTCCTGGATAACGATTTCTAAGCATCAGATGGAAACAACTCCACCTGATGCCAAGAACTCTGTTTATGCGGAGAGTTACCAATCAGGTGGCGCCCCGTTTTGTTTATCGAAAGAGGTGCAAATTTATGAAGTGCGATAGAAAAACACTGCGTTTGTATGCCATAACTGACAGAACGTGGGTTGGAAAACAGACGCTGATGGAACAAGTAGAAAGTGCGCTGAAAGGCGGGGCTACCTGTATTCAGCTGCGGGAAAAACAACTGGATGACAGTGCATTTCTGGCAGAAGCCATGGCGATGAAAAAACTCTGCCAAGAGTACGGCGTTCCCTTTATTGTTAACGATAATGCAGATAGTGCCGTTAAATGCCAAGCTAACGGAGTCCATCTGGGACCAGGTGATCTGCCGCCACAAAATGTTCGTGCCTTGGTAGGTGAAAACATGATGATCGGTGTTTCGGCACGGACGGTAGAGCGGGCAATACAGGCAGAAAAAGCCGGTGCCGACTATCTTGGGGTGGGGGCTGTTTTTACTACCACTACAAAACCGGATGCCCATTCGGTTTCCCATGACATAGTGAAAGAAATCTGCAAAGCGGTTTCCATTCCGGTGGTGGCGATTGGCGGGATTAGCAGGCAGAACATTTTAGAACTTTCCGGCATCGGAATCGCCGGTGTGGCGTTGGTTTCCACTATTTTTGCCTCAGAAGATATTGAGATGGAGAGTCGTACCCTGCGTATGCTTTCGGAAAAGATAATAAGCGCATGAGGCCTCATGAAAACCTCTGACATCCACGAAAAATAACAAAAAATTCAAGACGAAGGAAATAGGTTGAAAGAAACTGTAAGAAGTTACCGTCATGCCGTTTTGTGCCTCAGGAAGGAATGGAACCATTATGAAAACAGCACTAACAATTGCCGGTAGTGATTCCAGCGGAGGTGCCGGCATTCAGGCCGACATCAAGACTATGACCGCTCACGGCGTTTACGCAATGAGTGCGCTCACGGCGTTGACCGCACAAAATACTACCGGTGTCCAAGGGACTTTTGAGGTTAGCCCCGAATTCCTTGCTCAACAAATAGACAGCGTATTTACGGACATCCGCCCTGATGCCGTTAAAATCGGAATGGTTTCTTCTTCCGAACTGATCTCGGTTATTTCGGAAAAGCTCACCCAGTATCAGGCGCTGAACATTGTGGTAGATCCCGTAATGGTAGCTACCAGCGGTGCAAAACTGATCAGCGACGAGGCGATTGATACCTTGAAACATAAACTGCTTCCCTTGGCAACTGTCCTTACTCCCAACATCCCGGAAGCGGAAGTACTGTCAGGCATGCAGATAAAAACGGCGGAGGATATGGTCAAAGCCGCACAACATATCAGCCAAACTTATCATTGTGCTGTGCTGTGTAAAGGCGGACATCAGCTCAATGATGCTAACGATCTGCTATATCGCGACGGTGATTATCACTGGTTTAACGGCAAGCGTATTGATAATCCCAATACCCACGGCACCGGTTGCACACTATCCAGTGCCATTGCAGCCAATTTGGCAAAGGACTATGATTTGGATAGATCCGTAGAACGGGCAAAGGCATATATTTCCGGGGCGCTGGCTGCCATGCTCGACTTGGGCAGCGGTTCCGGCCCCGTGAACCACGCATTTGATATTAACAGTAATTCCCGCTGGAACCCGTACTTCAGTTGGTGCTGAAAAGAATTCTTATCTTGTTGCCCGTAAAATTTATGAACGACCCCAATTGACCAATCGGACCTAATTTGGTACTATATTTATACAGGGGGGGCAATGCAATGAATAGCAAAGAAGATATTAGACCCATCTCTTATATTAAAGCCAATGCCGCTGAGATTCTGGAACAGGTGAATGAGACCCGCAGACCGGTTTATGTAACGCAAAATGGTGAGGCCAGGGCCGTTTTAGTAGATACTGAATCCTATGAAAACATGAAGAAGGCTATTGGGTTGTTAAAGTTGCTGACCCAAGGGGAAAGTGATATCGTTAATGGAAAAGTTTTATCACAGGAAGACTTTTTTTCAAGCTTGGATAGAGAATTAGACAACAATGTTCATGTAAAATTATGACAATAAGCGAACATCATGTCTTCTGGGCAGAAACTGCCCAGGGGGATTTAAGAAAAATAATTGAATATATTGCCTTAGATAATAGCATTCAAGCAAGGCGAGTTTATCTTGCCATTAAACAAAAAGCTGATGACTTACGGCAGATGCCTCTACAAGGAAGAATTGTTCCCGAATTAAGATACTATAATATCATTATTTACAGAGAACTAATTAGTCCACCTTGGCGAATAATTTATAAGACCGAAAAGAATAAAGTATGGGTGCTTGCAGTAATCGACGGAAGAAGAAATGTTGAAGAAATTTTACTGGAGAGATTCATATATTAGATTATCGCCAACGGCAAAAGTGAGCTTGTTGCGCAAATCAAAGTATGCTTTCAAAGTGATATCCCCATGCCTGCAGCGCTGCATGAAGCAGCACTGTCCTATTACCGCCAATACCTTGTGGTGGGCGGCATGCCGGAATGCGTGAGCAAATATCTTGAAACGAAGGATCTTATTTTAGTGCGGCATACGCAGAATATGGTGCTGGTTAGCTATCTCAATGATATGAGCCAAAAAGCCATTGGAAAATTATAAGGACATTGATTCATTTAAGACGTATGTGTCTGATGTCGGTCTACTCTGCGCTAAAAAGGATATTGCCGCCGAGGACGTGCTGTACCTTCCTGGGGAACTAGACGATTTTAAAGGCGGTATGGTGGAAAATTACGTTTGCTGCCAACTTACCACGAATGAGTACAAAAGCTATTATTGGACTTCAGAGCGCGGCGCGGAGGTAGACTTTATCATTCAACGGGACGGCAAAATCATCCCCATTGAGGTAAAGTCGGCGGATAATACCAAGGCCAAGAGTTTGAAGGTATATATAGATGTCTACAAGCCGGAATATGCAATCAAGTTATCCACCAAAAATTTTGGCCTTGAGGATGGGAAGAAAACTGTTCCGCTTTATGCCGCGTTTTGTGTTTGACAATGAACTGAAATTACGAAAAGATAAAAAGAGCCGGACAATATAGGGTCGTCACGAAACCTAACTACTCAGCTAACCGACCAAGACTGGCCTGCACTAGTAAGTACATGCTCACCCAGTAATTCCGTTCTGAACGGGAGGGGGCATTCTGAATTTTCAAGCGGCAGTTCTGCTCGGAGAGCCACCAATCACACCCCAGTTTACCGCGCTCCAGGTTTTTAGTTATCTCCACAATAATCTTCGTGCTCCAGCCTTTATGCAGAGTATAGGCTATGACTTGATCAACTAAGGCTTGGTAGGAGGAATGAAAAAAGGTCTGGCGATCTTGATCATATTCCAGGTCCAGGATGGGAATTATTCCTGCCAGGTCGCGAGAAATTTCGGCCAGTAAGTCTTTTTCCTCGTTGGAAGCACCGATGTACAGATAATAAAGTTTGGCCGTGTGCTTTATACCAGACTGGCGCAGGATTCTGCCCAGCCTTTGGATTCGTTGCCGGGTGCTGCTGGTGGAGGAGGCGATGATCCCGATATCGGTTGAAGGTACATTCAAACCTTCGTCCAGGGCGCGGCAGCTTACCAGGATGCGAATATGTGCGTTGTGATATTTACGCAGGATTTCTTTGCGGCTCCATTCGTCCATTTCGGAATGATAACGTCCCACCTGTTCCGGAAATAAGTACTGTAACTGTTCATAAATTGTGTTCGCCACAGCAATTCTTTCACAAAAAATCAGGATCTTTGAACTTCGCGGCAGCAGCGTCACCAGATTATTGACACAGCTTATCCGGGATTCGGCCCTGTAGACCAAATCTTTGCGCTTGTTGGCAAGCATAAGTACCGAACGGGCCAGAGCAGCTATGAAGGTATCCTCAGAACTTTGCGCCAATTGCTCCAGGTTGGCAAAATACCGTACCCGGTTTAAGCCTTTCAGGAAAGGACAGCGATGCATAAGTCTTTCCAGGGCGCGGGTTAGTAGTTCACTTAGGTCCAGATATTGGTACTTTTCATCCGGTGTGAAATTTAACTTTATGTTAAAAATTGCAAAGGGACTTATTATATCAGCATTCAAGGCCTCGACAAAGCTGTATTTGTAGATCTCTGGTCCTAAGGCAGGAAGCAGAGTTTCATTAAAGGTTGCAGTTTCCGGGGTAGCGGATAATCCAAGGGCATAGTAGCGTGTGGCCTGACCCTGGCTGGGGATTTGGGCTATAAAATCGAAGATGCGTGAATTTTCCGGACTGCAATAGTGATGACACTCATCCGCAATCAACAATATTGTGCTGCCCTGATGATAGTCGGAAAGTATTTGCTGCGCTAAAGTAGCACGCGCGGAGTTCACTACATAAATCATATATTTGCGGGAAGGCGGGTCTTTGTGCACCCCGGAGTATACTCCGATATCATCCCTGGAAACAGCCAGGTCATCTTGCAGACTCTTAACCCATTGATTTGCCAGAAAAACCTTAGGAACAATAATTTTGATCTTTAAGGCTGATGATGGCTTTTGATGTATATATTCCAGCCTGGCAATTGCTCCCAAGGCAAGGATAGTTTTGCCTGCCCCGGTGACAACATTGACAACCCCTTTACACTGATTGTCAAACCAGATATCCAGACATTCCTCCTGCCAAGTAAATAACTTTTTTTTCAGTTGACCATATACCCTTGCGGTAGATTTATCCCTCTCGGAAAAAGTTTTATCGAAAAAAGGCATATGTTCTCTCCCTGTTTTCTCTCATAATCACAATATTATATTCTCAGTATGCCATTACTTAATTAGGGAGGCAAGGGGCAAGTGAGAAGGGAAATTTAAATTTTTGTCGAATTCTTGCCTTAGTAATCGGATTAAAATAAGAAGAAGGAGTCCAGAAGTCTGAAAGAAAAGTCTGAAAGAAATGCTTTCATGACGTTTTGTGCCTCAAGAAAGGAATGTTAATTAAGTATGAAAGATTATGAAGATATGAAAGATTATGAAAATTTATATAAACAAATGTTGAGCATTGAGAAAGAACTAAAGGATAAGATCAAGAGTCAGCAAAAAGTGGTTAAGAGCTTGTGTAAAAATATGGAGAAGGGTGATCTTAAGAGTTGGACCAAGGACCGGGCGGCTCTGCAGGTTTATCTGAAGGAACAGGAAACCTTATTGGAAGACATGCAGAAGCATGTCGATGAATTCGGAATTCGCGAATATGTCGAAAATGGCGACTTTGCAGAACAATTGCTTGCTCATTGTGATCGCCTGGAAGTGGACGTTAAAGGAGACTATCCAACTTATGAGATGTTTCCGTTCAAGGTTAGGATTGATATTGAGGATCTGGACTTATACCTGGATCGAAAACGGGTTCAATGCTTGCGCCCTCTGGCCTTTGTGCAAGACGTTAAGGCCGGCAGGGATAAATTGCTGAAGGCTAATTTTGATCCCAAAGGCTTTGTCAAAGAGCTTGCCGCAGCTTATGATCTGATGCTTATAAAACAAAACCAGGGTAAAACATCAACTTCGAAAGTAGGGGATATTTATTTAAAGAGTCTTTATGCCCTTTTAACCCCTATGCGTCGCTTTCGTAAAGATTATGATCTGCAGAGTTTTGCTTTTGACCTGGCACGTCTTTATGCTGCTGACTTACGTACCTGTGAAGATGGACGGCAGTTTCAATTTGGTCCCAGTCGCAATATAAATAAATCTATCCGCATTTTGGATCAGGATGGGCGGGAGCAGTATTTGGCAACCATCCGTTTTTTCGAGACGGCAGCACCTGAGTTGGATTAAGATTAGCATTAGCATACCATGCAACCTTTGACCTATGGCGTCCTAATCTATATCTTTGACATCTTTGACATCCGACATCCGACATCCGAAATCCGAAATCTGATATCTGGCACCCAACATCCAATATCCAACATCCAACTTCTGACTTCTGACTTCTGACTTCTGAATTTAGGGGGTACTCGTTTTGGAAAATGACATCAAATCAGCCATAGCTAACTTAATGAAGGGTCAGCCTCCCGGTAATCGTGAAATTCTGCAGGAAATATCGGTGGGCAGCGAGTTTATCATGGATTTTTGGAAGGAAAAATATCTGGCAAACTACTTGGCCAGGGGTGGCAGTAAGATAAAGTTCGTGACTGGCCGCACCGGGAGTGGAAAGACCCACTTCCTGGAAATATTGGCCATGGAAGCAGAAAAGATGGGCTATATCTCGGTTAGTCTCTCAGCCCGGCAAATCTGGCTTCATGATTTTAAGGAAATCTATATAGCCATTTTGCACCAGGTTCGCCTGCTGGAACGCTTGCAATTCTGCAGTCACGAGGTTATCCGGCAGTTGGGGTATGAGCCTGAGATTATCCCGGAAGGTATTAACTTTGCGGATTATTTATCCAGTCAGGGACAGCTGGATCCTTTAACCAAGCGGGAGATTAGGCAGCAGCTGGATAGCTTCTTTCTGGCTAATCCCCTGATTGATAATAATTTTGCCGTGGCCTGCGCCTTGTTGACCGGCGGAATTTTGGGACATCCCATGTTGGAAGAGGCCAACAGAAAGCTGTTGATGTTGTGGCTGGAAGGAAGTCGGGAAGCAAAATTATCCTCCCTGCGCCGCCTGGGTTTGTCTCCGAGTAAAATCACCAAATATAATGCTAGGCACATGCTGCGTTCGCTGGTAGAGGTTTGCTGTCTGGCAGGATTTAAGGGTCTGGTGATCTCGATTGATAATATGGAAGTATTGGTGAGTGCTAATAGTGAAGAAACCATTCGCTATACCCGCTTGAAACGGGAAGATGCTTATGAAAGTATTCGCGAATTAATCGATGAAATAGATACCTTAAAACATACCATGTTCGTTTTTTCCTTTGATCGCAGTTTGATGGACGATGACGTTAAGGGTCCGAAGTCATATCAGGCATTGTGGATGCGTATCCAAAATGAAATTGAAAGTCAACGTTTTAACCGTTTTGCCGACATTGTGGATCTGGACCGTCTGATTGATGAAGTCTATACTCCGGAAAATATTCTCAAAATGTCCACCCGTCTGGGCCAGGTCATAAACCGCTTCAATGCAGGCGCTACTCATATAAGTCGGAACACGGCGGAAGAACTTCATGCCCGGTCCCGCTTCGGTAAAGTTTCGTTGCCCAGGAAAGTAGTCCTGACTACCATACAGGGAGGAGCAGAATAATGGATTTTGAAGCGCAGAGAGTCATTGAGGCCTTGCGTTCGGGAGTGTCTTCCCGGGCAGTTGGACATTACTTCTCCTCTGCCCGTCCGGAATTAATGGGGCAGATCTCACGTAGGTTAGACCAAGTCAGGGACACCGGAGAATCCGGCGGTATGGTTGTTTCCGGGAAGTACGGAGAGGGAAAAACTCACCTTTTGAATACGGTGTTTAACTTAGCCCATAGTAATAATATGGTGGTCAGCCTGATATCCCTCAGTAAGGAGACACCATTTGATAAACTTTATCTCGCTTATCAGAAACTGGTTAGCAATACGTACCTGCCCGGACGTCTGCAACCGGGATTTGAACATGTAGTACAAGATATTACCCCGAATAATCCAAGTGCTCTGGATTTGCTCTCCTTTAGCAGTAAGCACTTGGAGACCGACAAGTTGTTTTACGTTTTGCGCTCCTTTTTGCATGTCGATGATCAAGATGAAAAATACTTACTTATGGCGGATCTCGAGGGTGATTTCATTAATAACGCTCTCTTGCGAAAGATTTATAAACGGATTTTTGCCCAGACGGTCAAGTACTCCGTACCTTTTAGTAAAACACGTCACAGCATGGACTACTTTGCCTTTTTAAGTCGCCTCTTCAAACTACTGGATTACAATGGTTGGGTTATCCTCTTTGATGAAACTGAATTAGTAGGTCGTCTGAGCAAAAAAGCCCGCCTCAAAGCCTATAATAATATGGCAGCTTTCTTGTTTCCAGAGAAATATTCCAGTCTCGAATCCACCTTTACCATGTTTGCTTTAGGTTCATCATATCAAGAGGACGTTATAGAATCCAAGCATGAGTATGAAAACCTCGCAACAACCTATGTTGATCGTGCCCAACGGGAGCCTATTGAAAAGGTACTCAACGCAATTATTGCCGCCCCCCAACTTCAACCTTTGAACCAGGATGAAATCTTAGCCGTTCTTCAACAGGTCCAGGATTTTCACGGCCGCGCCTATGACTGGCAGCCAAAAATTGATGTAAGGGAAATACTTCAAGCCTCGGAACACCGCGGCTACCTGTTAAGAACCAGAATTCGTGCGGCCGTAGAAGTGCTCGATCAACTTTATCAGTACGGGCAGGCCGGAAATATTCAAATTAATGCCCTGGGAGAGCCACACTATCAAGAGGAGGAATTACCTTCCCTGGAGGGCTGCATTGACGACGTGCATTCCTAAGGATCCTTACGTTCATCACTAATAAACCTTCTGTGCCTGCTATTTCTGTTTGCAGCAGGTCCTTTCTTTATTGAAAAAGAAAGGACTTATGTGGTACACTATTTTTACTGATTAATAAGGGAGGGGTTAGCGATAGATACCTTGGAGCTGATTCTGAAAAAACTTGATCGCCTCGAAGAGGACATGCATGGTCTCAAAGAGGACATGCATGGTCTCAAAGGGGACATGCATGACTTCAAAGATGAGATGCATGACTTCAAAGATAGTCAAGCGAAAATGGAATCCGACATTAAGGCGCTCAGAGCAGACAGTAGGGAAACTCAAAGAAGATTAGATGGACTTTCCGCTAAAGTGGATTTGACCTGGCGGGCTGTGTCGGAACTCAGTGCTGACGGCGTGAGACTGGATAGGCTTCAGAAAAGAGTCGAAATTATTGAAAAGAAATGCGGAATGATAAGTTAGAACAGGAGTAAAAGCTCCATCTGACGCTAAGAACTCTGTTTATATAGAAAAACGAGGGCTATTTGATTAACCCTCGTTTTGCATCTGCCATATGAACCTTAATTGTGATTCGAAATAAGTATATTTTGCTTCCGTTTTTAAGGTGTTCCTCTGCAAATTGAATCATCCGTTTGGTCATCTGATTTTAATTGTGCTTCCGAGTGCAGCTCCAAGTAAAGACAAGCCTAAGATTACCAGGATATATATCACATAGAACGGGTTAAAGAAAGGGTATGAGTTGTTTAGCATATAGAAAAAGAGCATAATCGTGCCTGGAGCAGCAATAATAAGGCCCGATTTCCAACTATACTTTGGCAAAAGAAACCCGAAAAGCGCACTTAAGCAACCATATAATACTAACACTACTAATACTGTAATAAGCCGTTCGGCAAAAGCGCCATCAGAGAATACTGATACAAGAACTCCAAAAAAGCCAAGGAGACAACCAACTATTAGTTCAAGTATAATCCCAATCCCATTTCGCATAACACATACTCTCCTTTAAGTCCCCTAATGTTTTACTATTATTATAGCTTATTGTAGAATCAAAGATGTATAAGTTCCATGTAAAGATAAAATAGAGAGAGAATCAATTCAACCCCTCTGGCTCCCACAGGCTTAAAAGCAATAGCCCCTTTCGCGTATTTTCTATTTCGCACACGGAAAAAAACGGCATCATAACACAGGAGCAGCTCAAGCAACCTTACCGGGGGATAGAGGTAGCTATTAAGTTGGGGGGCGGGATTATGCCACTTGAATTAATACGCGATGATATAACTAAAGTCCATGCCGATGCAATCGTGAATGCTGCAAACTCATCCCTGCTTGGAGGCGGGGGCGTTGATGGAGCAATTCATAGGGCTGCCGGCAGGGAACTGCTTGCTGAGTGCCGGACACTTGGCGGCTGTGAAACCGGACAAGCAAAGATTACAAAGGGATACAAGCTGCCCGTAAAATATGTAATCCATACTGTGGGCCCCGTTTGGCATGGCGGCAATAACAATGAGGATAAGCTGCTTGCCGATTGTTATAAGAATTCACTTGCCTTGGCTAAGGAAAATAACCTTGAAAGTATTGCATTTCCATTAATTTCATCAGGTGCTTATGGGTATCCGAAGGATAAAGCATTGAAAACCGCCATTTCTGTAATCGGTGAATTTCTTTTGAACAATGATATGATGGTTTTCCTGGTGGTCTTTGATAAGGCGGCAGTTACACTTTCAGAAAAGCTGTTTTCATCTATCAAACAATACATTGATGACAGGTACATAGAAGAGCACCCCGGTAGATATAGGCCGGAAGTGCAGCATATTCTGAAGGAGCGGCATATACCGAAAGAATATTACCTGGAAGAACCTATGCTTTCGGCTATAGAAGAACCTGGGCCAATGAAAAAGGGAAAACGTAGTCTAGACGATCTTGTAAAGCGTATGGATGAAACTTTCTCGCAGATGCTGCTGCGGTTAATTGACGAAAAAGGCATGACCGATGCGGAAACATATAATAAAGCCAATATCGACAGGAAATTATTTTCTAAAATCCGAAACGACATAAATTATAAACCGGGCAAGCCTACAGCTATAGCCTTTGCCATAGCCTTGAGGCTGAATCTTGATGAAACCAAAGACTTGCTGCTTAAAGCCGGTTTTGCACTTTCAAACAGCAGTAAATTCGATATTATTATTCAGTACTTTATAGATGAGGGCAACTACAATATTTTTGAGATCAATGAAGCCCTGTTTGCCTTTGATCAGCATTTGCTGGGAGTGTGATTAGTAAATTGATTGGTAATTTGTCGCCTGCCATGCGACCATAGGGAAGTCAAGAAATTTTATCCTTAAATCATAATAAATAATGATTTGGAGGATGAGATTATGAAAAAAGGTTTAACTGAACTGGTATTTATCCTTGACCGAAGCGGATCAATGAGCGGCCTGGAAAGTGATACGATTGGCGGCTATAATGCCATGCTGGAAAAACAGAAAAAGGAACCCGGTGAGGCTGTTCTAACCACAGTTTTGTTTGATGACAGGTACGAGTTATTGCATGATCGTATAAACCTGCGTGGGATAGTTCCTATCACAGACAAAGAGTATTATGTGCGTGGCAGTACCGCGTTGTTGGATGCAGTGGGCAAAACGATCAATAAAATAGGAAATGCTCTGAAGCCTACTGCTGAAGAGGAACGGGCAGAACATGTTATGTTTGTGATAACCACAGACGGCATGGAAAACGCCAGCCGTGAATTCGGCTATGAGAAAGTGCGTCGCATGATCGAGCATCAAAAAAAGAAGTATCGCTGGGAATTCATTTTTCTCGGGGCAAATATCGATGCAATTGCTACTGCAGAGCGTTTCGGCATAGATAAAGACCGGGCCACGAACTATAATGCAGATAGTGAGGGTACTCTGCTCAACTATGCGGTTATCAGTGAAACCGTAAGTAACTTGCGTGCCAGCTACCCTATATCAGAAAAATGGAAAGACCGTATTGATGAAGATTTCAAGAAGCGCGGAGGCAGGAAATAATTAGGCCTCTCATTAGGCTGCAATTTCGTACGCTTCAGCTATGTTAGGCAAGTTGATAGCATTTCATCCATCTTGGTCCGTTTCATGATATTATGAGATAATGCTAATTAAAGGAAGTGCCATAAAATTATGGAGAATGAAAAATTTCAAGAGTTTATGGTAGAACAATTCTCTAATCTGTTCAAAGAGTTTGAGAGTTTGAAAAACAATATGGATCAACGATTTGAGAATGTGGATCAACGATTTGACCGTGTAGATCAACAATTTGATAGTGTGGATCAACGATTTGATAGTGTGGATCAACGATTTGAGAGTATGGATCAACGATTTGACAGTGTGGATCAACGATTTGAGAGTGTGGATCAACGATTTGGGAGTGTAGATCAACGATTTGATACTATAGATCAACGATTTGAGAGTATGGATCAACGATTTGAGAGTATGGATCAACGATTTGACCTTGTAGATCAACGATTTGGGAGTGTAGATCAACGATTTGATACTATAGATCAACGATTTGACAGTGTGGAGGAACAGATTTCTAAGTTGGGTGCTTTAGACCGCAGTGATATTGAAAATGTTGCCAGGCAGGTAGAGAAGTTAGTGGTTGGTCAGGAGTCTATAAAGACTGATATAAATACCCTCCTCAACAGTGTTGATTTAATATCCGGCAAAACATTCAGGTTGGAACAAGATGTTAGAGAATTAAAGAAAGCAAAATAATGCAGAAAGAATTAATGTTATCATGCCTGCGAATTTTTATTGAGGTCCCTATGTATCAGGTTGTACCAAAAATCGCACCGGTAACCATCGGGATTAACCAAATAATCCAAACCAGAATGCTGAACTTATGAAACTTTAAAATTAAAACTTCATCCTTCTTAATTAAAACCAGAGTAGCCCAAACAGCATGAAAGAGCATAATGATAATTGCAGCTAAACCAGTTATGCCATGAAAGTTAAATTGCAGCATGCTGCCTACCATCAGACCCATAGCCCCGGTTCCGATAGTATCGCTTACTAAGCCCGTATAAAACATTCCCGCGTGCCACCACTTGAGTCGGCCTTGAATTCGTTCACTCCACACCCCAACAGTGTAAAATATCAAGGCTAAGTTGATAAATACCAGCCCAACCAGACCATAGGTACTCATACTTCTAAATCCTCCTTAGTATACTTCGCATTCCTTTGCTTATTATGCCCTCCAGGCAAAGGACTTTATCATATTAAAAAGAAGTAGAAATGATAGCTGAGGAAATGGATAATTAGCGGGGAATGGGGGTTAACGTTTTTTAGAGCTTAAAGAGCAAGTAATTGAGAGCTTTTTGACGAAAGAAACATGGAAGCAAATTGTGGTACGGATTTAATCCCCCGATCTGCATATGATTAAAAAACGGTTCCTTTCAATATTAAATATGAAGGAACTGTTTTTATGCATGTTGCCCGATAAAATGAATATTTATGAATTCTACCGATAAGGTTCCCTTTGACCCCACTCCAATTTAACATGGCCCTTATCATTCCGGTTGGCTTAACGTCCAAGTCGAAAAGGAATGGGTATGTATTGGCATTTGTCGGTCACGAAAGGGAAGAGGGGCCCTGCTCAAGATTGAGCAGGGCCCCTCTTCTCAGTAATATACTGTACAAAACGTATTATCTTGCCTTTGAACTCGTCGAATGAAGCGAGCTTTTTCCCGTTTTGTTCATCCATATATCTTGATCTATTGATTTCTACCATTAAGGATTTTACTCTTGGATCCGAGTGGTAAAACTTCATGGGCACAAAGGTACCCGCATAAGGTGTATTCCTTTCGGCAAGTTCATCTTCCCCCCAGAATAAGTACTCATAGGCTAGTCTAAAAATACCCGCTTGCGTATGAAAGGTATCTGTGCCAATGCAGATTGGTGGCCTTGGTTCGGTTTGATCTATTTCGTGAGGCAGCGGTTTCGAAGAAAAGGAATGAGCATCAAGGATCACACATTGGCCATATTGTTCCAGACAATTTTCAACCATTTGTGTGATCACCTCATGATAGGAATCATAATACTGATTGAGCATTTTTTCCCGCTCTTTCATACTGATTTCTCTAAGAACTTTTCCAGTTGATGTTTTTGTATAAATGGCCCCCATACCTTTTGAGGCCATAACTTCATCTTTGTCATCACGAAATCTCTCCGGATCAAAAACTAGTCGGCTATATTGGTTAATGTGCCGGTTGAAATCGCCAAAGTCGAACAAATCATCAATGTACCAGTCGGTCATCACCAATATTTCATGCTCCAGCTCAGTATCTGAAAGCGGCAATTTACTTCTTTCCTCTGCCGGAATATAGGTTGAACAGTGGGGGATGTGAATAATAACAGGACTTTTCATCAGCGTTGTCTCCTTCCCTGAAATCAGCTGAGCCTGATCAGCTTACAGGCAACTATATAGCCTTAGTCATAGTATTCTTGATCAAAACCGCCGGCAGCTGAACATCGTCATAGCAGTTTTCACAATAACGGTAATTTTCAATGGCCTTATTAGTGTGATACAACGTATTTAAAGATAAACAAATCGGATCCATGTCGGTTCTGCAAATGATAATAGCTTAAAAAACAGTTCCTTTTAATATTAAAAATGAAAAAACAGTTTTTTATGGATGTTGCTGAATAAAAAAAATTATTGGCAGGATTTTATGTAGAATTTACGAATAATTAGGTATTTACGCGTTTGCATTTTGGAAGGAGACCAGATCGATGAAGGCTTTGATTGTATACGACTCCTACTTTGGAAATACGCAAAAGATAGCAGAAACTATAGGTAATTCGATTGCTCCCAATAACGATGTAACAGTATGTATGATTACTTCTATCAAGCCAGAGCAGTTGTCGGGAGTGAACCTATTGATAGTCGGGTCCCCTACCCGATCTTTTAAACCAACGGATGCGATCAAAAAATTTCTTAATTCCATCCCATCTAATGGATTGAAATGTATCGATGTATTGGCTTTTGATACCAGGATTTCAGCCAAAGACGCTAATTCCAAAGTACTAAAAGTATTTATAAAAGTCTTCGGTTACGCAGCTGAACCGATAGGAGAAAAAATCCAGAAAAAAGGCGGAAACTTAATAGCCCCGCCTGAAGGATTTTTCGTTCAAGATACTGAAGGCCCCCTAAAAGAGGGAGAGCTTGAACGGGCAGCGAACTGGGTTAAGGGGAGGATATAAGTGTGAAGAAAATATTAATTGGAGTTCTGATCGTATTCATTATCATCGCAGTTGCCGGCGGTATGACCTTAAAAATTATAACAGACAGAGCTGATGCCGATCTCCAAAAGCTTTTAGCAGTCGAGATAAAAGAGGTTGACCTGAGCAAAATTGAAAACGGGACGTATACCGGGACTTATCAGGCTTTTCCGATAGAGGTGGAAGTTAAAGTAGTCGTAGCTGACCAAAAGATCACCGACATTGATCTAGTCAAACATAATACTGGTAAAGGTCAGGCAGCGGAAGCATTACCAACCAAGGTTGTTGAAACACAAAGCCTGAAGGTGGATACGATCACCGGGGCTACTTACAGCAGTAAGGTAATATTATTGGCAATACAGGATGCGCTGAGTAAATAGCAATGTAAATAGCAATATGCAATTATACTTTTGATTTTTTCTGGAGGAGAATGGGCATGAAATTTAAATTACCGCTAATTGTTGTTTCTGATATTGTGGCAGCGCGTAAATTTTATGAAGACATATTGAATCAAAAGGTAATTCTGGACTTTGGAGCCAATATTACCTTTGAAGGGGATTTCTCACTGCAGTCAAAGGAAACATGGGTAGAATTTACACATAAAACAGAAAATGATATTTTGATTAAACCGGATAACTTTGAGCTGTATTTTGAAGAAGAACAGTTTGATGAATTTGTAGAACGGCTGCAATCCTTTGAAATTCAGTATGTTCATGATGTAACCGAATATCCCTGGGGCCAAAGAGTGATCCGCTTCTATGACCCCGATATGCATATGATTGAAGTTGGCGAAAGTATGGCATCAGTGATTAAACGGTTCATTGACCAGGGGTTATCGGTTGAAGAAACTGCAGAGCGAACTCAGCATCAATTGAATATGTGAGAATGCTTGATGGAAACAACTTGTTCCTTATCTTTTCGTGCTACTAATAACGGAGGGACTATAGCAAGTATTGGTTCCGGTACAATCACTATTAGCAGAAGCACGTTCGCTGGTAACACCCCTGATGCTACTGCGAATATTGATGCCGTCTTACTGCGGCTCTGAGAATATATTACACCTTTAAAAGCGCAAAATGCTCCCTGCGGGCAATATAAAAATAACGCGACAGCATACCCGTCGCGTATCGAAGCAGGAGAAAGATAGGATTTGCGAGATGGAGAATAATCGGACATGGTTTGTAAAAGGAATTCGTGACGGCATTCCAATTTCATTAGGATATCTTGCTGTGTCATTTACTTTGGGTATTGCGGCTAAGAATGCAGGATTAACCGGTTTTCAAGCAACTTGGATGTCAATTACCAACTTAACTTCTGCGGGCCAATTTGCAGCATTTGGTTTAATTACATTAGGCGTTCCATACATAGAAATGGCAATTGCGCAGTTGATCATTAACCTAAGATATTGTCTGATGTCCTGTTCATTATCCCAAAAGCTGGATTCAGAAGCACCATTTTTTCACCGGCTTTTAGTAGCATATGGGGTAACAGATGAAATATTTGGTGTATCCATGCATGTTGCAGGAAAATTAAATCCCTTTTATACATACGGCCTTATCTGCATTGCAGCACCGGGATGGATATTGGGAACTTTATTAGGTGTGATATCGGGAAATATTCTGCCTGCCCGAATTCTCAGCGCGTTGAGTGTTGCGCTCTATGGGATGTTTATAGCCATAATAATTCCGCCGACCAGAAAGGATAAAGTTATTGCCGGGTTGGTTGTGGTATCTATGATGGCAAGTCTTTTGTTTACTTATCTTCCGTTTATAAGCAAGATTTCTGCCGGTTTTCGGATTATTATTCTGACTGTTATAATAGCAGGAATAGCTGCAGTTTTATTCCCGATAAAAGGTGAAGATGCAAAAGGAGAGTACTATGAATCATAATGTTTATTTGTACATATTGGTGATGGCTGTGGTAACCTATCTGATTCGAGTGCTGCCGCTTACTTTAATTCGAAAGCAAATTAAAAATATTACTATACGTTCATTTTTGTATTATGTTCCGTATGTAACGTTAGCAGTTATGACTTTTCCGGCAATTTTGTCTGCAACAGCAAGCATATGGTCTGCCCTCGTCGGATTTGTGGCCGCAATTGTACTTGCTTATCGTGGTGCCAGTCTATTTAGGGTATCGATTGATGCGTGTCTAATGGTGTTTTTTATAGAATTGTTCCTATGATGAAAAGCATTTGCCGTCTTCCGGTATTGCAAAGGGGAGAACCCGACTTTATTATATCTCTGAAGAAGCAAGGTAACTGCCCCTTGCTTTTTCATTTTTACCGGTGCAGATAAGGGATCATGCAATTATGGCTTACATATAAAAGATAATTCCTTAAGAAGTTCTTAAGAAATATATTAAGTTTATCGTAAGATTTAGCTGATATCATTACCCTAATAAAAAAAATAGGTGGTGTGATATGATTGTATAAATCAATAGGTGGGAGGGATACATCGTGAATATTCTGGTTTGCGATGACGATAAAGAAATTTTAGAGGCGATCACAATTTATTTGGGAAACGAAGGCTATCAAGTATTTAAAGCGGCACATGGGCTGGAAGCTTTAAAAGTAGCAGAAGAAAATGAGATACATCTGATTATTATGGATATTATGATGCCGCAAATGGATGGTCTGCGGGCAACTATGAAGATTAGAGAAGATAAGAATATCCCGGTTATTATGCTCTCAGCCAAATCTGAGGATACTGACAAAATTATTGGTTTAAATATGGGAGCGGACGATTATATAACCAAGCCCTTTAACCCTTTGGAGTTAATTGCCAGGGTGAAATCCCAGCTAAGACGCTATACAATATTGGGAAGCCTGGAAACTAAAAGTAATGTTTATAAAACCGGCGGACTTGTGATCGATGATGAGAGTAATAATGTAACGGTTGATGGCGATGAAGTAAAACTGACTCCGGTCCAATACAAGATATTGAAGCTGTTGACCGCCAATGCCGGTAGGGTATATTCCATCGATGAAATTTATGAAAAAGTATGGCAGGAAACGGCCTTTAGTGCAGAAAATACAGTCGCCGTCCATATCAGAAAAATTGCTAAACCAATGTGTCCGAGGCCGAAAACATATACCTGCATCGACAAATTCCTCACTTCTAAAAGAATCTTTTTCTATTCCACTTTATGCGTTGGCAGACACTATGATTAGATTTTTGAATAACTTGGGGGTTCTTAGGTTCAAAAGGGATGCTTTCCATTATTGCAAACAATACATACAAAAAACCCCAAGGCATTTGCCCTGGGGGTTCCCAAAAGGGGGAGAAAAAGAATTGATTCATCAAGCTTGCTATATCTTACGCAATTAGCTTGATTCAAGATTGACATTTTGTCTATAAAGTCTTCCTGATTGTTTGCCCCATCTTTTTGCTGCTCAAAAATAACATATAGTATACTCTCTAATTCATGATGAAGAAAAACATGAAAAGCCCTCAGTAACGCCGATAGGCTCAGCTGAGGGCTTAGTTACGTGGGACATCTAACATTCCACATGTATTGCCCCCACTAAAAACCGGTACTTATTTGCGTAATTGTGTACCCCCGGGGGTCGGAAAAGTGTTGCCTTACCTTGTCCAAGGAAACTTAAAAAGTCCAAAAATAAAAAGGAGCAATATGCCCGAAGCCCTTGATATCAGGCTATTTCCGCTCTATCAACGGCATATACCCATCCCTCCCTGTACATTTGTTTAAGCATTATTCGTAAATACTATAAGTTTGGCAATAACTTGAAACTAACGAGGTGATCCTATCATTCAACCATGTCCTTTAATGATTCTATATCCTTTATCTGAATGGATGACAAATGAAAATCAATTACGCCTTCATCCCGCATACGACACATTTCCCGGGACATGGAGGGTCGGGAGACGTTTAAATAATCGGCTAATTCGTTGCGTTTCATCGGCAGCATAAATGTAAGGCTGCCATTTATTTTATATTGCCCCAGCAAAAAGGAACTCAGTTTACCGCGCATGCTTTTCATGGACAAGTACTCCAGTTTCTTATTGAGCATAAGGGTTTTGTCGGAAATATCCTTTAACATGTTTTCGATGATTTTCCGGTGCCAAGAGCAAAGATTGGCGCATTCGCCAAGGATTTTTTGTTTCGCTAAAAACATAACTGTGCAGGTTTCCTGGGCAACAACAGTTGTCGGCCAAACGGATTTGCGGGAAAATACCGCGCTTTCCCCAAAAATTTCCCCGGGTTTTAGAATCGCCATAATCATCCGGTTTCCTGCCGCGTTTTCCTTAATCAGGGCAGCTTCCCCTTTCAGCAGGATACCCATGCTTTCGAAGGGATTTCCGGCAATAGCGATGAAACTGTTTTTCTTAAATTCACTAAGTTTTGGTTGGAGGCAGCCGAGCATCGTATTTAGATCGTTGGCCTCAACGTTTTGAAACAAAGACGTTTTGCTTAAAACCGGCAGATATTTTTTAAACAATATTTACACACCTTTATTTTCGGTTGCTATAGCTACCGATTTTTAATTTTTATTATAGTATACTGATTTCAACATAAGCAAGAGGATTTACGAAGGGAAGAAGGGAGTTTGAGAAGAAAGGAGTTTTGGCAAATGAAAAGGAATATTATTAAAATTGATCAAGAAAAGTGTAATGGCTGCGGACTCTGTGTGCATGCTTGCCATGAGGGCGCGCTGCAGCTGGTGAATGGCAAAGCAGAGTTGATTACAGATTCATATTGTGACGGACTGGGCGCTTGTCTGCCTGAATGTCCTCAAGGGGCAATTACTTTGGAAGAAAGAGAAGCGGTCGCCTTTGATGAAGAGGCTGTTAAAACTCATCTCGAAAAGCAGAAGGCAGAAATTTTCCCTATGAATCTGGGATGCGGTTGTGCCGGAACTCAGGCCAGGACAATTGATAGACCGGAAACTCCTCATGAACACGGAATTCAAATGACAACAAGCGTAGCCCCTGAATCGCAGCTTCGTCAGTGGCCCTGTCAAATCAGGCTGGTTCCGGTGAATGCGCCTTATTTAGAGAAGGTCCATTTACTAATTGCTGCTGATTGTACCGCTTATGCCTATGCAAATATCCATCATGTTTATATGAAAAACAAAATCACGCTGATTGGCTGCCCGAAGCTGGATGATGAGGACTATGCGGAAAAACTGACCCAAATCCTGCAGCAACATGAGATAAAAAGTATCACGGTCCTAAGAATGGAAGTGCCCTGCTGCGCCGGGATAGCAGAGGCTGTAAAAAATGCCCTGATTAAGAGCGCCAAAATGATACCTTGGCAGATTGTGACGATTAATATCGACGGTAGTATCTGTGAAGAGTAACTTGTTACAAGGAGGGGGAAGAAGAATGAGTATGTTTTGTTATCAATGTCAGGAAACGGCAAAAGGAACCGGTTGTACAATTAAAGGGGTTTGTGGAAAACCCGAAAATGTTGCAAAATTGCAGGACCTTCTGATTTACACCGTAAAAGGGCTCGCCCTCTATGCAGTTCAAGCCCGTGAATTTAATCTCGACAGCAAAGATGTCGATAAGTTCATCATGGAAAGCCTCTTTAGTACGATTACTAATGTTAACTTTGATCGCAGTCAATTCGTAGAACGAATACAGAACGGTCTCAAGCTCCGCGAAGAGCTAAAACAAGCAATCCTTCAAGCGGGCGGCTTGCTTCCGACGAACTTACCCGATGCGGCAACCTGGACGGCAGCCCCAGAGGAGTTCGATACCAAAGCCGCGTCTGTGGGCGTTTTAGCGACCGAAGATGAAGATATTCGCTCTCTCAGACAATTGCTCACTTACGGGTTAAAAGGGATGGCTGCTTATGCTGAACATGCCTATATTCTTGAATATCAGGAAGCCGGTATTTTCGCCTTTATGGAAAAGGCCTTGGCAGCGACACTTGACGATACGCTGGCAGGGAGTGATCTTGTTGGTCTTGTCCTGGAAGCAGGGAAATTTGGTGTTGAAGTGATGGCCCTTTTGGATAAAGCGAACACTGCCACATACGGTAACCCGGAACTCAGCAAAGTCAATATTGGAGTGAGAAACAACCCGGCTATTCTAATCAGTGGTCACGATCTGAAGGATCTCGAGGAGTTACTCATCCAAACAAATGGCAGCGGTGTAGATGTTTATACTCATGGGGAAATGCTTCCGGCGCACTACTATCCTGCCTTTAAGAAGTATGATCACTTTGTCGGCAACTATGGAAACGCCTGGTATAAACAAGACAAGGAATTTGATACTTTTAACGGCCCCATATTATTGACCACTAACTGCCTCATTCCGCCAAAAGATTCCTACAAAGATCGCGTCTATACCACCGGAGTTGTCGGTTTTGAAGGAGTTAAACACATTGCTGAGCGCGCAGATGGAAAGCCCAAAGACTTCTCTGCCCTTATCGCTCAGGCCAAGCAATGTCCGGCACCGACGGAAATCGAAACGGGAGAGATCGTCGGAGGATTTGCCCACAATCAAGTATTGGCTTTGGCTGATAAAGTTGTCGCTGCTGTCAAATCGGGAGCCATTAAGCGTTTCTTTGTCATGGCCGGCTGTGACGGACGCATGAAGAGTCGAAACTATTATACGGAGTTCGCTCAAGCATTACCCAAAGATACGGTGATCCTGACAGCTGGGTGCGCAAAGTATAAGTACAATAAATTAGACCTCGGAGATATTGACGGCATTCCGAGAGTGCTTGATGCCGGACAATGCAATGACTCCTATTCCTGGGCAGTGATTGCCTTAAAACTAAAAGAAGTATTTGGACTGGAAGACATTAATCAACTGCCAATCTCCTATAACATCGCCTGGTACGAGCAAAAAGCCGTGATTGTCTTACTGGCCTTACTCTACCTGGGGGTGAAAAATATTCACTTAGGACCAACCCTACCGGGCTTCTTGTCCCCCAATGTCGTCAACGTCTTAGTTGAGAACTTTGGAATTGCAGGCATCACCAATGTTGAAGAAGATATAAAAACATTTATGGCTTAAAAAATTAATAAGTGAAGGGAGTACTACGATGAAAGAGTTAAAGGGCACTAAGACCGAAAAGAACTTAAGAGATGCTTTCGCGGGAGAATCTCAAGCCCGTAACAAATATACCTATTTTGCGTCCGCTGCCAAAAAAGAAGGGTATGAACAAATTGCCGCTCTATTCCTGGAGACTGCAGAAAATGAGAAGGAACACGCTAAAATTTGGTTAAAAAAGCTTGGCGGAGTCGCCGGTACTCTTGAAAATTTGCAAGCGGCTGCTGCCGGAGAAAATAGTGAGTGGACCGAAATGTATCCCAAAATGGCTGCTGAAGCCCGGGAAGAAGGGTTCGAAGATATTGCGCTGTTATTTGAAGGTGTAGCAAGAATAGAAAAAGAGCATGAAGAGCGCTATAAACGACTTTTAGAGAACCTGGAACAGGGCAAAGTTTATAAAAAAGACGGCAAAGTATATTGGAAATGCAGGAACTGCGGTCACATTCATATGGGTATTGAAGCACCTGAAGTGTGTCCGGTTTGTATGCACCCTCAAGCATATTTTGAGGTCCACGAAACAAATTATTAGGTTAGTATAACCTTCAAAGTGGAGCAATTTTTTTAAACATTAAAATTCCAAATAAAAAAGGGTTGTAACAAACCGGAAAACTGGTTTTGTTACAACCCTTTTTATGAAACAGGTTTCCCTTAATTTTGTGCGGCATATGGTTGAGTTATGAGAAATTAATGATTAAGAATTCATATATTCACGGGTCATAGGCAATGAATTGTTTACTCCTTTGGTAAATAGGAACTGATGAAGATCTATGTTACCGCAATGGAATGAAGCAGCGCTGGAGTTGAGATAGAGACGCCACATCCGGATAAAGGTTTCATCTTTTATCCGCCGGATTAATGGGAGAGCCTGTTCAAAGTTTTGGGCCCAGTGCTCCAGGGTTCGAGTGTAGTGTTCACGAAGGCTTTCCATGTCTATGAGGTAAAACTTGTTGGTGGCCATTAGCGAAACCAGTTCATGTACTGCAGGAATATAGCCGCCCGGGAAAATGTACTTATTGACCCAGCTATTGATTGCCGATTCTTCATATCCTGTTATACAATGTAAGAGAGATACTCCGCCTTCACTCAAGAGGTTTTTAACTGCCGAAAAATATTCCGCCAAGTGTTCTTTTCCAACGTGCTCGACCATCCCAACGCTTACCACCCTGTCAAAAGTCCTGCCTCTTAATTCCCGGTAGTCCAGGATCTGGACTTTAACCAGGTCCTGCAAGCCCTCATTTTGAATTCTCTCCAAGACCCGGGTATATTGTTCAGAACTAAGTGTGATACCTAGAGCTTTAACCTGATAAGTTTTCGCTGCAGTCAGAATAAGTTCTCCCCACCCACAGCCGATATCGAGTAAGGTTTGCCCAGGCTGTAATTTGAGTTTGCGTAGGATATGATCGACTTTGTTATGCTGAGCCTGAGTCAAGCTATCTTCGGGCGACTTGAAATAGGCACAGGAGTAAGTCATGGTCTCATCTAACCATAAACGGTAAAAATTATTCCCTATATCATAGTGAAATTTAGTATTCTCTTTGCTCTTACGAATATTATTGGTTAGTATTTTAGAGAATTTGATATATGGATTTTTCTGGGAAAAGGGATTACCCTGTTTATTGTAGATGGATTCTATGACTTTTTGAACACTTCCTTCAATATCGATTTTCTTTTGCATATACCCTTCTCCGAAGGCTAAGGAAAGGTCACTAATAATTTCAGTTTTGGCAATTGGTTCATTGAAGCCGATCCGGAACTGAGCCTGCCCACCCCCATAATTTGCCACCTCACCATCCCAATACTTTACTTCACAAGGATCGGCAAAAAGGTTTTCCATGAATTTATGATAGAATACTTTATCAAATTTCATGTTTGTTCCTCCTATATCTCAATATAATAAGGTTCGTCTGGTTTATCAAGCCCCACATCACGGTTTGCGAATGCTAAGACTTTGCATGTTTACGGGAACCCGGGAGGACAGAGCCAAAGGTAGTATGTCCGTTCCAAGCCGCGCTATAACACGCTAGAGAACATTTTAAAAGAGATTTTTTGCGACGAACAAAGGGATTGGGAAACGTTTTCAAACATGCAGGATAAGAACTTTATCAACAGACTTATCAACAGGTTACACACAAAGAGTAGTATTTAAAAATAGTATTTAAAAATAGTATTTAAGGAAAGGAAGTGGATATTTAGTGAGTTTTGTACTTGCCGGACGAGAGCTCACTAAAGAAAATTATGGATGAAATAAAAGAGGTAGCGGAACTATTACATAAATCCAATAACACAGTAGTATTGACAGGTGCAGGCATGTCCACTGAAAGCGGGATATCGGATTTTCGTTCCAATAGAGGCGTATATTCTGAAATCCCTGAAGAAGTCTTCTCCCTGACCTACTTTTATCGGTATCCCCGTCAGTTTTACGATGCCGTATTAAAGTACTTATACATTAAAGATCTTCAGCCAAATATTGGCCACATCATCCTCGCAGAGTGGGAGGAAAAAGGGTTAGTTCATCAGATTATTACGCAAAACGTTGATTCCCTCCATTTTGATGCAGGGAGCAAAAAAGTTATCGAAATCCATGGAACCGGTAAAACTGCTACATGTCTAAGATGCAAGAGGCAATATGTATTTGCCGAACTTGTTGCCAAAGGCGGAGAGTTTTACTATTGTGATTGCCTGGACAAACATGCGGATAATCTGATTAAACGGGACACAGTTTTGTTTGAAGAAAATGTCCCCAGATACGAAGATGCTTTCAAAATAATTCAAAAAGCGGAATTGGTTTTTGTTTTAGGAACATCCCTTACGGTGTATCCCGTAGCCGACTTGATTGAATATGCACCTCCTCGTTCCAAAATAGTGATCATAAACAAAACCACTACCAGTTTTGACAACTCGCGTCAGGTCATAGCAATCCATAAACCGATTGGAAAAACATTAATGGCTATAAATGAATTAATAGAAGTACAGTGAAGAAGCAAATAGAAATATGTCCATATTATACCATAATCTAAGGCTAAAGTCGACCACTATTGTTAGTCACTCGATACTTGTTCGATTTGGAAGAGAGGCGCTGTAGCAACTATTCAATTACGCGGAGGTGAGAGTAACGCATGACACAGCCTGCATATAAGATTATCTGGGTGGATAGTGACTCCAACGAAACTATCGGTCAAGGAACTGAACTAAATTGCACTTTCCATACGGTGTGTGACAGAAAGTTTTTGATTGTTAAAGCCATTGCCCTGAATAATGAAGCGGAAAAATTAAATATCAGTCTTTCGGTTCCAGAAAATGGATACTTAAATGTAGATTGTGGGTCTGAAATTACCTTGACAGTACAAGTTCAGACGGGGGAAAAGAACCTCCTCTCTCCGGAAGACCTTTACAGAATGATTGAAGGAAAAAAAGCCCTGGCAATCCCTGAAGATGCCTATGTTACGCCAAGCTTTACCTGGCTATCATTTTTCCAAAACGTCAGTAAAGTTCCTCCCCATCAAGAAATCCTGGAGAATATTCTAAAAACAGCAACACTCTTGGAAAGTTATCGGAATGCGTTGTTTGCCAATAACTCTGTCTCTATCGAGCAGGGATGGTGGGATGGAAAAGGCGCCGGCAAATTAGAAGATCTCTCACCGGAGTTTTTCCATAGGGCCGGTAAAGCAGTTGACATAAATTTACATAATGTGGTTAACGGTTTTAACACGGATATGATCGATGCCTTAGCCAAAGCACATCCCGGCGGGATGATGCAAAAGAAGTCCGGCATCCATCTTGATTTGGGGAAAAGAGCCTGCCGGTATGATGAACGTGGCAAACTCATGGAAACTATACCTGCAGATCAGCTCGTCAAGTTAAAGCCTGATTTGCTGGCGGAGAAGGTTCTCGCTGCAACCATCTTAAGGATAGACACAAATGAAGTGAAAGGCATGACCAAGGTAGAGAAAGTCGATACCTATGCTTATACGTTTCTTAAACTGATTAATCACGATGTTGATCCTGCCAATCCGGCAAATTGTGATAGCTATCTCGGTGATGCCTATCTGCGGGAGCAGGATATACCGGCAGAGTATAAATATCGCAAGATTTTTCCCGGCCAATATACAAGTTCTTGGTTGTTGCGATTCCCAGTTTCATTGGAGCTCACAGGGGACTTCAAGATCAGCGAAATCTTTTCATGCAGGCCGGAAAAGTTAGTGGCCCAAAATGTTGTTGCGATCAGCAGGCTGCACGAAATCCACCCTCGCCGTATGGGAAGACCTATACCCATATTGATATCCGGGAAGAGGCCCAGGCACGAAGGCTAAAAGCCAACGGCAAGACAAGTCATCTGTTAACCAAAGATCAGCTGCAACCGCTTGTTGAAAAAAATCCGGAAGAGCAAAGGCTTGCTTCAGCTTATATGCAGCTTATTATTACCGGCAAAGCGAAAACCGCTGCTCAGGTTAATGTTAAACCCACGACTCAGGTAATCAAGATGAATATTTATGCTTATCTGCCGTTTATCCAGGCCCAATACGGCAATGGGGCGTTCAACTTTAAAGATTACGCCTTTCATGGGGCAAATATCAATATCACAGCCGCACCGGCATCTATACTGCGCAAAAAGGTGCGAGAAGTGGGTTTTGCGGAAATATGGCTGATTTCATTACCGGTGACTGTTTCAATTCGCGGCTGTTGTCAGGTACTTGAGGTAGCTGCCTTTGATTATGGTGAACCGGTCACAGAAAGCTACATATCCGTTGGACCGACGCAAGAAGGGGTGTTTCAAATCGATGAAATCAAAATCGAGGATTACCCTCAGAATATCTGGCCTTCCAATTTCGAAAGAAGGTCCAATAGTGCAGCGGACGGAGAAGCTTATGGTTTTCACGTAACGCAGCGTTACAGTTTCTGCGAAAGTGCTTGGACGGGTACCTTTGACGGAACTCAAGGAATTTTCACGATCACCGCTCGTTTCAGTAATAAAGCTTCAACGAACGGACGCTTTCAGGGGGAGTATTTTGAAGACTACAACTTTAATTTCCATATAACTACCAAACAGCTTCCGCGGGCAAATGCAAACATTTCGCTTTTAAAGCAACCACTTTGTCGCATATTGGTTAATTGAGTATACATTTTAATTCCAAATTGGTAGTCGTTCATAGCATTCTTAGAGTATATGGGGTAAAATTTAATTTAAGTTAATTGCGGATAAAACAGTACACAGAAGGGAATTAGCTATGGGTGCTGCAGTGATTGATAGGAGAGGAAGGACGATCTCCCATGCGGCAGTAAAACCTTTTCCCGCACGTCGAAGGATAGAATGGCAAATGTGTGTTGGAATAGAGAGATGAGCTAATGGCAAAGAGAGAAGAGACAACGGTAATTTTGGCCTACTTGGCCGTTTGTATTATTTGGGGGTCAACGTATCTGGCGATTAGAATTGGAGTCAGCGACTTTCCGCCATTTTTATTTGCCGGTATAAGGTCCTTGCTGGCAGGGTCTTTGGTGTTGTCATATGCTTATTTTAAAGGGTACAAATTTCCTGAAGATTTTATAGACCTCCGGAGGCAGGTCATAGTTGGTTTATTCTTACTGTTAGGTGGCAACGGGCTTGTCGTTTGGACGGAACAATGGGTTTGTTCGGGAGCCGCAGCACTTCTCTTAGCGATTGTCCCCTTATTCACGGCGATTCTCGAAAGGTTCCTGTCCAATAGTCCAAGGATTGGCCCGCAGGGGTGGTTCGGTTTACTTTTAGGGTTTAGCGGGGTTGCCCTTTTGGTATTGACGGGTTCTGATGTTAAAATAATTGATCTTTCAGGGGGAATATTGCTGCTGCTGGCGGCTCTTTCCTGGTCACTGGGCTCAGTCTATTCCAAGACATTTAAATCCTCCGCAACAATGGGGGCCAATATAAGTATACAAATATTGGCCGGAGGGGTTGCCCTGACCATAGTTGGGCTCTTGCTGGGAGAGGCAGGTGGAATTCAGCTAACTGCCAAGGGGGTTGGCGCTCTGGCCTATTTGATCGTGTTTGGTTCGATCCTTGGTTACAGTTCATATATCTATATCCTGCAGAGGTGGCCGGCCTCAAAGGCCGGTACCTATGCTTACGTTAATCCGGTTGTCGGAGTGATCTTAGGCGCTCTTATTCTAGACGAGCCGATCTCACCGGCAGTGTTCATTGCCGGGGTCATTATTTTAGGCGGGGTATTTTTAGTTCAATTATCGAAAACGGGGATGAAAAGTGAGCAGGAGTCATCTGAGAATTCGGAACCATGAGTTTGTCTTATTTGCTCACTCCAAATTACTTAAATTACTTTTCAAGTCCTGGTAAAAGTTTGCCTTAGCAGTCTCAAAGTAGGGAATGACCCAAAGCAGGCCTATACCCAGCGTTATGGCAATTTCACCTTATAGTTTTTGAACTTAGCCTAAGTAGGCAGATTTACTGAGCAAAGCCCCACAATCCCGTCCGGGATCGTGGGGCTTTTTCTCGGTGGGGGAAGCTTATTGTCGGCAGCATTGCTGCGCTATGGCCTAATGAATTAATCTTTAAGAAGTTCTTAAGAATTAGGGCAAGCTTATCGTAAGATTTAGTTGATATGATTACCTTAAAGAAAAGAACAGGGGGTGTGATATGATTGGATAGATCATGAGGTGGGAGGGATACGGCATGAATATCCTGGTTTGCGATGACGATAAAGATATTTTAGAAGCGATAAGCATCTACTTAGAATACGAGGGTTATCAAGTTTTTAAAGCTGCGCATGGCCTGGAAGCTTTAAAAGTAGTTGAAGAAAATGAGGTCCATTTGGGGATTATGGATACTATGATGCCGCACCTGGATGGGCTCAGGGCAACTATGAAGCTCAGAGAAGATAAGAATATACCGGTTATTATACTCTCGGCAAAAGCTAAGGATACGGACAAAATAATTGGCTTAAATATGTGGGCGGACGATTATGTTACTAAGCCGTTCAATGCTTTGGAATTAATGGCCAGGGTGAAGTCCCAGCTCAGACGCAATACCAGCTTAGGGAGCCTGGAAAGTAAAAGTAATGTCTATTAAACAGGCGGACTGGTGATTGATGATCAGGGTAAGCAGGTAACGGTTGATGGCGAGGAGGTAAAACTTACGCCGGTCCAATATAAGATCCTGAAGCTGTTGACAGCCAATGCGGGCAGGGTATATTCCATCGATGAAATATATGAAAAAGTATGGCAGGAAACTGCTTTTTGTCCGGAAAATACAGTCGCCGTCCATATTCGAAAAATAAGAGAACGGATTGAAATCAACCCTAAAGAGCCGAAATACTTGAAGGTGGTGTGGGGAATTGGAACTTTAGCTGCGGTAGCGCCTGCAAACCGTGCAACGCCAGCATCAGGAAAACGATGACCGGCACGTGAATGAAGTACACGGTGAAGGAATGCTGGGAGAGGAACCGGCCGAATTTCTTCCCGCCGTTGAGAAAGCGGCGGAAAAACGTGAGGAGCCAAAGGGGGATATGAAATGACGCGGGAAAACCTGGAGTAGTTTGAAAGCCCAAATAATAGTTTTTCTTCGTGGTAAAATAAGGTATAATTAATCTGAGGTGATTATATGTCTGCAATTGAAGATGTTTTAAGTAAGCGAGAGCAAATTATTAGCTTAGCAACACAATACAAAACTCATAATGTCAAAATATTCGGCTCTGTCCTTAGAGAAGAGGAAACTCGGGAGAGTGATATCGATTTCTTAGTGGAATGCCAGGATGATTGTTCGCTTTTTGATATCATTTCCTTGAAGTACGACCTTGAAGAATTTTTAGGAAGAAATGTCGATATAGTAACATATGATTCTTTGCACTGGACCTTAAAGGATAAAATTCTTCTGGAGGCCAGGCCGATATGAAAGATGCCAAGGTTTTTCTCCAACAAAACGAGCTACCCCAACTAAAGAATATGATTAAGGAAATAATGTAATTAATAAAGCACTGAGCAGCTAATGCTGCTGCGGTTTGGTTCAACCCAATAATAATTAGCTTTGAGGAGAAAGAAATGAGTAAGATTGGAAGAAATGACCCCTGCCCCTGTGGTAGTGGCGCGAAGTACAAAAATTGTTGTCTTAATAACAACATTAGCTCAAACAGATTGGAAAAGTGGAAAACCAATGCTTTACAGATTCTTACAGATAGTACCAATAATGAGTCCATCAATTTAATCTTTTTTAAGACATTGGAGTTTATTGAAAGAAGAAATTGGGTAGGAGCATCTCGTGCAGTATCAGCGGTTCTCTATGTACTTTTTAGCGAAGCAGGTTTAAGTCCATCCCTTTGGGTGGGAGAAGTTGAATCTGAGCGAGGTTTTTTTGACCATTCGTGGATAGAGTTAAACGGTAGTATCTTTGATGCGGCTATTTATAAAAACCTTGGTAACGGAATGGCTTTTTCTCCCGTAATTAATGGATACGATATTGACACATTGGAAATTCCAAAATGGAATTATGGAATACGATCAGGGATAGGGATGGATTCCTCTGTCGAGATAATAGTCAATACTCCATTTAATAATTATATGAGTGGATTTCAAGAGCATAAAAATGGATTATGGGGAATTGTGGATGATATTGGCAAGGAGTGCGCATTAAATATTGATGTTAAACGGTTAACAGAAAAGTATTCTAACACTAGATGGTCTGTAAGATAGTCTATAAAAACTTTTTGCGAGAACGGTAAACAACTTACAAAATGGTTCAAGAAAGAAGAACTCGACTAAAAATGCACAGTGGACACTGCGCATTTTTAATTTTGAGTAATGTTGCTGCTATCACAAGAATTTCCGGAGAAACAGAGTAAATGTTTAATAATTTGCAGAAAGAAACCATTATTGGCAGGACTTAGCAGTAATATGCAGAATTATATAATATTATAGAGAATCGTCTGCAAGAATCAAGGATAGCATTTCCCCAATCAGAAATGAATATTTCAAATGGGAGCACCTTACGTCCCATCACTTAGAGCAATTTGAGGGGCCGACGTCTTGTCGGCCTCTGGATATTTGGGCGCGCGCCAGGTAACCGACACATCTACCATGAATATGACAGAACGAAAACAAGGGATGGTGTTACATGAAAAAAGTTATATTAAGAGGACGGTTAAAGCATATTTTTGCTTTCTTGGCTGTCATAATGATTTTATCGGGATGCGCTGCCCTTACCGTTGACCGGTATGTCGAGCGAGTCGGAACAAAATATATACTTAATATTAATGATGTTCCGGTTGCTGATGCTATCCTAGTCTTAGGGGCTTACGTTTTTCCAGATGGAACGACTTCGTCCATGTTAAATGATCGTTTGAGTGAAGGAAATGAACTTTACAAAGAAAGCAAGGCCCCAAAGATATTAGTAAGCGGGGACCATGGGCAGAAAGATTATGATGAAGTTAACGCTATGAAGAGCTTTTTGATGGACAAGGGTGTACCAAGCCAGGACGTCTTCATGGACCACGCGGGTTTTAGTACTTATGAGAGCGTATATAGGGCTCGGGACATTTTCAAAGTCCAAAGGGTTATAATTGTAACTCAGGAATACCATCTCATGCGGGCTGTTTTCTTGGCTCGGGAGATGGGACTCGAGGCGTATGGGATAGCCTCCGACAAACACGATTATGGACAAGCGATGAAATTTTATAAAGTGAGAGAAATAGCCGCAAGAAACAAAGATTTCATATGGGCCAAAATTATCAAACCTGAACCAACATATTTAGGAGACGAAATACCTGTATTTGGAGACGGAAGAGCAACGGATGATAAGTAAGATTATGTTTGAGTAGCTCATTGTTCCATCGTCTAACTTCTAGAACATTGGATTACTGCTACTGAAGAAGGCTAAGGACGAGACGCGGAGCAGATGAACCATAAAGCAAAACAAAACAGTTTTTGCAGGATTTTACTTAATAATGCCGAATTTAGGATATGGTGAATTAATTTGTAAAAATTATCGTGAATAAAGAAATCTACTAGAAACTTATTCGGAATATGTAGAAAAGTACTTTCAAGGATAGATTGTTGCTTAAAGTTGTTTTCGATGGCGGAGAGGTTGGAGCGAATTGACGGATAAGATCAAGCAGAAGGGAAGCCTGGGCAGTGTCGCCGAAGATCTCTTTATCGAGCTGTTTTGTGACACCTTTGGTCCGGAACAAGCGGAATATCTTTTTCTTCAGAGTTTTGGTGGAGGATATTGTTAACTACTTTATGGATTATTACGGCTCCAGAAAAGATCAGGGGTTGGTTGTTGAGAAGAAATCGAGTATTTACTGTAAGGACGGGTATACGGAAAAGGATGTTGAGAGAAATAGCTTTCTGAATCCGATTAAGCGGTTTGAGGATATGCGCTTTATGAGCCGGTGCAGGGATATTGAGTGTTTAATAGGCATGTGTGGAAAAGGCTGACTGCGGAGGAGAAGGCGTGGATTGTTGGGCGGTGTGATGAGAAGTTGGAGGAGTATTATAAGAAGAGGTTAGTTAATGCATAGACAAACTGGGATGACATTATGGAGTATCCTGAATTAAGGTAATTATCTTTTTGAGAGAAAGGGAATATCTCCGTAATTATCTTCGGGTATACTTATAATCTACTAGGAATACCCGAACAAACATTCGCAAATTCCGTAGTAAGACGATATCATTGCGAAATACGGGGTTAAGAAAGGAGAGCAATTCTATGAGAGAATATGAGATCCCATCCCCAATTTTAGATGCCAAAGAGAAAGAACTGATAGAGAAAATCACAAAAGAATATGAAAAATTTATTAGCCCCGGAGTAATTGGACAAGTAGTCAACATAGTTGGAAATGCTATTGAAAAGATTACTCCTGAGAAGGCGAAGAGATTACTAAATGAAACCTATGAACTAATCAGTGAGTGGGATATTCTAAAGAAGACTCTTGAGCACGCAGGCAAAGGTTTTCTTGTATTGCATAAACACGCGTCGTTATTCACGATTAATAAAAATGATACAGTTGAAATTTTTAAACGTATCAGAAAGT
>NZ_JCAIJG010000176.1:0-1441 GCF_059735615.1 Desulfosporosinus sp. Tol-M2 | reverse complement strand
GGCGGCTTGTTGCGAAACACTATAAATCTGATATAATTGTTGGTTAGGATAGCGTTCATAAATAATTACATCTAGTTATCTTTGATTTATAGAAATGAGGAAAGACCTTGGTACAGGCTTCGCAACGTATTCGGAATTTTTCTATTATTGCACATATCGACCATGGTAAATCCACGTTAGCTGACCGACTGATCGAGTATACGGGTGCCTTGAGCAAACGGGAAATGGAAGAGCAAGTTCTTGATTCCATGGATCTGGAGCGGGAACGGGGCATCACCATTAAACTACAGGCAGTGCAGTTAAGTTATCAGGCGAAAGACGGAGAGGTTTATGAGCTGAATCTCATTGATACGCCGGGTCATGTGGACTTTTCATACGAGGTATCCCGCAGTTTAGCAGCTTGTGAAGGCGCGTTGTTAGTTGTCGATGCGGTCCAGGGGATTGAGGCCCAAACCTTAGCCAATGTTTATCTGGCCTTAGGCAATAATCTGGAGATTATTCCAGTGATCAATAAAATTGACCTGCCTAGTGCGGAGCCTGAGCGTGTCAAGCAAGAAATTGAAGATGTGATTGGCTTGGATGCCAGTGAAGCAATACTTGCTTCGGCAAAGACAGGAATTGGGATAGAGGAGATCCTGGAAAGGATTGTTGAAACGGTTCCACCTCCGCAAGGGGAAGATCAGGCTCCTTTGCAGGCTCTGATTTTCGACTCTAAATTTGACGCTTATAAAGGAGCTATTTCCTACGTCCGGATTGTCGAGGGACGGGTTGCCAAAGGTACGAAGATGAAAATGATGTCCACCGGAAAGGTCTTCGAAGTGACTGAAGTAGGCGTGTTTACTCCGGCAATGCGGATAGTCGGAGAACTAAAAGCCGGTCAAGTCGGATTTATTGCGGCCAGTATTAAGAATGTCAAGGACACGCAGGTCGGTGACACAATTACGGATGAGGAAAATTGCGCCGATAATCCGCTTCCGGGGTATAGGAAGGCCATTCCGATGGTGTTTTGCGGACTTTACCCGGTTGAAGCCAGTGATTATAACCGACTGCGCGATTCCTTGGAGAAGCTTTATCTTAACGATGCAAGTTTAGCCTTTGAACCGGAAACCTCAGTCGCTCTGGGTTATGGTTATCGGTGCGGATTTCTTGGTTTACTCCACATGGAGATCGTTCAGGAACGTTTGGAGCGGGAATATGACCTTAACCTGATCACTACGGCACCCAGCGTGATTTATAAAGTAAACACCTTGAAAGGGGAAGTAATAAGCATTGATAATCCTTCAAATCTTCCCCCTATCGAGTCAATAACTAGTATTGAAGAACCAATTGTGAAGGCGACAATTTTGGTTCCTGCGGAGTATGTTGGAGCGATCATGGAACTTAATCAAGAAAAGCGGGGAACGTATTTGACCATGGACTATGTGTCCAAGAGTAGGGTGCA
>NZ_JCAIJG010000161.1:0-1284 GCF_059735615.1 Desulfosporosinus sp. Tol-M2 | reverse complement strand
TGAAGGATTATCAATGCTTATAACTTCCCCTTTCAAGGTATTTACTTTATAAATCACGCTGGGTGCCGTAGTGATCAGGTTAAGGTCATATTCCCGCTCCAAACGTTCCTGAACGATCTCCATGTGGAGTAAGCCGAGGAATCCGCACCGATAACCAAAACCCAGAGCGACTGAGGTTTCAGGTTCAAAGGCTAAACTTGCATCGTTAAGATGGAGCTTTTCCAGGGAATCGCGCAGTCGATTATAATCGCTAACATCAACCGGGTAAAGTCCGCAAAACACCATCGGAATGGCCTTCCTATATCCTGGAAGCGGCTTATCGGCGCAGTTTTCCTCATCCGTAATTGTGTCACCGACCTGCGTATCCTTGACATTCTTAATACTGGCAGCAATAAATCCGACCTGACCGGCTTTTAGTTCTCCGACTATCCGCATTGCCGGAGCAAACACGCCTACTTCAGTCACTTCGAAGATCTTTCCGGAGGCCATCATTTTCATCTTCGTACCTTTGGCAACCCGTCCCTCGACAATCCGGACGTAGGAAATAGCACCTTTATACGCGTCAAATTTAGAGTCGAAAATCAGAGCCTTCAAAGGAGCCTGATCTTCCCCTTGCGGAGGTGGAACCGTTTCCACAATCCTTTCCAGGATCTCCTCTATCCCAATTCCTGTCTTTGCCGAAGCAAGTATTGCTTCACTGGCATCCAAGCCAATCACATCTTCAATTTCTTGCTTAACCCGCTCAGGCTCCGCGCTAGGCAGGTCAATTTTATTGATTACTGGAATAATCTCCAGATTATTTGCCAGGGCTAGATAAACATTGGCTAAGGTTTGGGCCTCAATCCCTTGGACCGCATCGACAACTAACAACGCGCCTTCACAAGCTGCTAAACTGCGGGATACCTCGTACGAAAAGTCCACATGGCCCGGCGTATCAATGAGATTCAGCTCATAAACCTCTCCATCTTTCGCCTGATAACTTAACTGCACTGCTTGCAGTTTAATGGTGATGCCACGCTCCCGCTCCAGATCCATGGAATCTAGAACTTGCTCTTCCATTTCCCGTTTGCTCAAGGCACCCGTATACTCGATCAGTCGGTCTGCTAACGTGGATTTACCGTGATCAATATGCGCAATAATAGAAAAATTCCGAATACGTTGTGAAGCTAGTGCCAAGGTCTTTCCTCATTTCTATAACTTAAAGATAACCAAGATGTATTTATTTAAGCACTCTATCCTAACCTATGATTATATCAGATTTAGAGTGTTTCGCAACAAGCCGCC
>NZ_JCAIJG010000075.1:0-24693 GCF_059735615.1 Desulfosporosinus sp. Tol-M2 | reverse complement strand
GTTAATACCCTTCGGGCCGAAAAATAGTATTCCGCGCGGGCGCAGCGAATCAACGAGAGCTGAGTATAGAGAGAAGCTTCCAAATGGAATGCAAATTTTGGTGAGAAATAGAGAGCACCTTTTAATAAGGCGCTCTTTTTGATTTGAGCAAATATTACTATAGTATTGACATACTAAATAATTAATGGGTATAATTGAATAATTAATTATGGCCAGAGAGGAGGCCGAATGTGAACGCGAAGATAGATTTAGCCTTAAATATGTTTTACCAGAGGCAGATTTCAACTCGGGAACAATTACTGAACGAAATGCTGCGCATAAAAATGGTTCGCAAAAACCTTGCGGATGATACAAACATTATTACGGATAAAGAGAAGCTTTTTCAGTTTATGAAGAAAACAACTGAAGATGAACTCGGCTTCTTTCCTGCTGACAGAGACGATTTTTTTAATATTTTTCAAATTCTGAAAGATATTGATTTAATAGATTTTACTCTTGAGATCTATAAAAATGATCGATCAGGGAAAGTAATTTCACCGCTTTATTTGAACAGGTATATCCGTGAGAAGATCCGGCAGTTACAGTCGGAAAAGATACTTATTACTGAGGCAGAAAAGCATCTATCCGAGCTGAGGGAATTAATAAAACAAAGCCCTGATTCTAAGCTGACCTTAACAACCCAGCTAAAACCGATGAACCTACTGCTAAAGTTAGCCTTTGGGGAAAACCCAAATGTGACAATCCGTTTTGAATCAATTTACACAGATTGCTTGCAGAATGCGAGATTTGATTATATTTATTCATTACCCACCTTTAGCTATAAACCGGATGAATTAGGCCGGACATTTATTACGCGAGACAGTGATGGCGTGGCCCTTGAGAATATGCTGGGGCATTTAAATGCGCCCGGTACACTGGACATCATAGTTCCCGCAAAAATTACCTTTGCCGGCCTGGAATACGAAAAGCTAAGGTCGTATATTACAGATAACTTCAGTGTGAAGAACATCTACATTTTACCGGAGGGAACCTTTCGCCCGGTGACAGCAATCAAGACCTATTTTTTTACGATCACCACCGGTCCGCAAAATAACGTTGAAATTGGCACGATTAATCTTAATAAAAATGAGTTCAGGGTTACAGATAAAAAAATGATCCCCACCTGGGAATTTTTAGCCCACGCGGACTGGAGAATTGAGCTGCTGCTCTCTGAAGACGATGAAAACATTCAAAGGTTTAAAAACTCTAACTTGGAAAAAGTGAAATTGAAAGAAGTGGCAGAAGTATTCAGAGGTAAATCCATCTTAAAAAAGAATACCACACCCGGCAGCATCAGTGTGCTTAACATCTCCAACATTGAGAATGGTGAGATTAATTATGCGGACATGGATACAATTGAAGAGGACGAACGCAAAGTCAAACGCTATGAATTGTTAAACGGCGATGTTGTTCTCTCATGCAGAGGTACTGCGATAAAGACTGCTGTGTTTGAAGCGCAAAATAAAACAATTATTGCTTCAGCTAACCTGATTGTAATTAGGCCGAAAGAAAAGGTGAGCGGTGAGTATATAAAGATTTTCTTGGAGAGCCCGATTGGACTGGCGATTATTAAGAGTTTCCAGCGGGGAACGACAATAATGAATATTAACCATGCGGACATTATGGAGATGGAAATTCCCTTGCTACCCATAGAGGAGCAAAAGGAAATGGTCGCCAACTATAAAAAAGAGCTTGCTACCTATAAAAAAACCATCGGCGAAGCAGAAAACCGATGGACAAAAATAAAAGATAATCTCTACAACAAACTAACTTAGGAGGTTTTAGACAATGGCAGTAAACCTGGAATTTGAAAATAAATTATGGGAAATGGCTGATAAACTAAGAGGAAATATTCAGCCCTCCGATTACAAAGCTGTAATATTAGGACTTATTTTCTTGAAATATATTTCAGACAGCTTTGAAGAAAAATATAATGAGTTGTTGGCCGAAGGAGAAGGCTTCGAAGAGGACCGGGATGCTTATATCGAGGACAATATTTTCTTCGTTCCGCCTACTGCCAGGTGGGAATTTATTAAAAAAAGTGCAAAGCAAAGCACCATCGGCCAAATTATAGATGAAGCAATGATTGCCATAGAAAGAGAAAACAAAAATCTGAAAGGGGTCTTGCCGAAAAATTATGCCCGACCGGAGCTTGATAAAACAAAGCTCGGTGAACTGATAGATTTGTTTTCCTTTAATTTGGGCAGCAAAGAATCAAAAGCCCAAGATATTCTGGGCCGGGTTTATGAATACTTCCTGGGGAAATTCGGCTCCAGTGAAGGTGAGTTTTACACCCCACCAACGATTGTGAAACTGCTGGTTGACATGATTGAACCTTATAAAGGCAGAGTATACGACCCGTGTTGTGGATCAGGCGGGATGTTTGTGCAATCTAAAAGATTTGTTGAAGAGCATCAGGGTCGAAAAGATGATATTCATATTTATGGCCAGGAGTTCACGGCGACCACTTGGAGACTATGCAAAATGAACCTGGCTATTCGGGGTATCGACGGTAACCTGGGTGAAAGAGATGCGGATACCTTTGGTAATGACCTACATAAAAACTTGCGGGCAGATTTTGTACTTGCCAATCCGCCCTTCAACGTTAGTGATTATACTTTAATTCAGGATGATGCCCGTTGGAAGTACGGTATCCCACCGGCAAACAATGCCAATTACGCCTGGATAGAGCATATCATCAGCAAATTATCTCCGACCGGTATAGCGGGTTTTGTCCTGGCCAACGGATCGATGAGTACGTCAACCAAAGCGGAAGCGGAAATTAGGAAGAATATTATTGAAGCAGGACTGGTGGACTGCATCATAACCATGCCGCCGAACTTATTTTATAACGTAACTATTCCGGTTTGTCTCTGGTTTATCGCCAAGAGGAGAGAAAACAGGAAAGATAAAATCCTGTTCATTGATGCCCGCAAGATGGGCTATATGGAAACCCGTAAACACAGGGAGTTGACGGATGAGGAAATCAAGCAGATATATGACACCTACCATAATTGGCGTGACTCAAGCTTTGAAAGCGAAAAATCAATGGTGGCTGAAAAAGCACAACTCTATCAATTAGATAATTATAAAAATGAAGAAATAAAAGAATATGAAGATATTAAGGGGTTCTGCAAATCGGCGACTATAGAAGACGTCCGAAGCCATGAGTATATCTTAACGCCGGGTAGATATGTTGGTATCGAAGAAGTGGAAGATGATAGCGAGCCTTTTGATGAAAAAATGACCCGACTGACAGCAGTGCTTGCTGAGATGTTCGCCAAATCCCATAAGCTCGAGGTAGAAATCAAACAGCGATTGGGGGCGATCGGGTTTGAGTTTTGAAAATAACACTGAAATATCGATCTATCAAATGAGGACGGACAGACAAAAATTAATGTGCAACAGTTGTCAAGGAATACTTGACAACTGCAACTGGGATATGAGTATTGATGATTTTTGTAACTGTTTCAGACTACAATTCAAGATATCACAACAGCGAGGGTGAGATATCAAGGATTTAATATGTAAGGAATCTTTCAAGTTCAATATGAGGGAGAAATGAGAATTAACCGTTATATGAAATTAAATTTGCTGAAGGTTAGGGGTAATAAAGATGTTTAGTTCAAATTTAGACAAGCTGTATAAAACCTTTGATGAAATATTAAATGTTGATACCGAAAACAATATTGAATTTTGGTATGCAAGAGATTTGCAAGAATGTTTAGGTTATTTAAGGTGGGAAAATTTTATTGTAGCTATAAACAGAGCCATAGAATCTTGCAAAAGCACAGGAATAGAAGTAACAAACCATTTTCGTGAGGTCACGAAAATGGTTGAGCTCGGTAGTGGTGCGAAGAGGAATATACGAGATTATATGCTTACTCGCTATGCTTGTTATTTGATTGCACAAAATGGTGATCCTAAAAAAGAAGAAATAGCATTTGCCCAAAGTTATTTTGCCTTGCAAACAAGAAAGCAAGAGCTTATAGAAGATAGAATGAATTTAATTGCAAGAATGGATGCGCGAGATAGATTAAAAGAATCAGAAAAGCAATTATCTAAAAATATTTATGAGCGTGGTGTTGATGATGCCGGTTTTGGACGTATACGTTCTAAAGGTGATAAAGCATTGTTTGGTGGTAGAAATACCGGTGATATGAAATATAAGCTTGGCATAAAGGACAATAGACCTTTAGCTGATTTTCTACCCACCTTAACAATAGCGGCTAAGAATTTAGCAACGGAAATGACCAATCATAATGTAAATGAAGCCGATTTACAGGGAGAAAAGAGCATAACAAACGAGCATGTCCAAAACAACTCAAGCGTTCGTGATATGTTAGGCAAAAGAGGGATTAAACCAGAGGATTTACCACCTGCCGAAGATATTAAAAAGCTTGAAAGACGAGTAAAAGCCGAAGAAAAGAAATTAGCCCACAAATCTGGGAAGTTGCCCGAAAAAGGAGAGGTGAATGATCCGTCCCCCGTGGAGCGGGATTTTTTGCAGACCATAGCACAGGTAGAAAAGAAGCTTAACGCTAAAACCCAGAAGAATACTGGGGGCGATGAGGTATGAGTAATAGTGGGTGGAGAGAGGTTAAGCTGGGGGAAGTATGTTCAAAAATTGGAAGTGGATCAACACCAACTGGTGGAGCAAATGCCTATTGTGATAGTGGTATTGCATTAATCAGAAGTCAAAACATTTTAGATTTCAAGTTTTCAGATGTTGGATTAACCTATACTAATAAAATTCAAGCAAAAAAGCTAAATAATGTGACCATCGAGGAAGGTGATGTGCTCCTCAATATTACTGGTGATTCTGTCGCAAGATGTTGTATTGTACCCAAAGACATACTCCCTGCAAGAGTTAATCAACATGTCGCGATCATAAGAGGATTACAAGAAAATGTTGATAATAGGTACATTTTGTATTATTTACAACATAATAAAACTTATCTATTATCCATCGCTGGTATAGGCGGAACAAGAAACGCATTGACAAAAAAAATGATAGAAAATTTATACATTAAACTTCCACCAATCAATGAACAAAAAGCAATAGCCGGCACCCTATCCTGCTTGGATGACAAAATCGAGCTCAACAACCGCATCAACAAAAACCTTGAGGAAATGGCCCAGGCAATTTTTAAAAGTTGGTTTATTGATTTTGAGCCTTTTCAGAATGGAGAGTTTGAGGATAGTGAGTTAGGGAGGATTCCTAAAGGGTGGCGGATATTTAGCATCTCAGAGATCTTTGAAATTAACCCAAGCCGTCGGATTCCTCGCGGCACAATTGCCCCTTATTTAGATATGTCAAATATGCCGACTACGGGACATGCTCCAAAAAAATGGATAGAGCGGGTGGTTGGTTCTGGTATGAAGTTCATAAATGGTGATACGTTGGTTGCTAGAATCACACCTTGTTTAGAGAATGGGAAAACAGCTTACGTGGATTTTCTCGGAAATAACCAAGTCGGGTGGGGTTCAACCGAATATTTAGTAATAAGGCCGAGAAGTCCTATATCAACTATATTTGCTTACATTCTGGCACGAAGTGATAGATTTCGTGATTATGCGATTAAAAGAATGACTGGTTCGAGCGGGAGACAGAGAGTACCTGCTGATAATATCGGTTTATTTAAAATAGTACTGCCACCACTGGAGAGCATAATACACAAAGATTTTACTGTTTTTGTGGAATCACTGTTTAAATTTATGAGAGTATTGACATTTGAATCAAGAAAATTAGTACAGATCCGTGACACCCTGTTACCCAAACTTATGTCCGGCGAAATCCGAGTGCCACTAGAGGAGGTGCAATAAATGCCAAATAATTTCTGCGAGTCCCACTTAGAAGAAGCTACCCTGGAATGGTTCGAGGAGCTTGGCTACGAGATAGTTTTTGCTCCGGATATTACACCGGATGGCGATTATCCGGAACGTGAGGATTACAGTGATGTCATACTTAATGATAGACTAAAAGAAGCCCTCGCCAAGATTAATCCCAAAATGCCGAGCGATGCAATTGAAGATGCTTTCCGGCAGATCGTCATTCCGCAAAGCCCAAGTCTGATCATGAATAACAAAGCATTTCAAAAGATGATCACTGATGGTATTGATGTCCAGATGAAGCAGCCGGATGCCAGTTATCGAACCGAAAAGATCTATGTATTTGACTTTCCAAAGCCACTGAACAACGAATTTATGGTTGCCAATCAGTTTACCATCGTTGAGCATGGGGTGGAAAAGCGACCTGATGTGGTTGTATTTGTAAATGGCATTCCTCTGGTCGTCATTGAACTGAAAAGCGCAAGCGATGAGAATGTGGATATTACTGATGCCTATAATCAGCTGCAGACATATAAGATGACCATACCGTCCCTGTTCACATACAATTCATTTATGGTCACCAGTGATGGCGTCAATGCCAGAGCAGGCACCCTTACTTCGGATGAAGATCGATTTATGGCCTGGCGTACTATTGATGGGGATAATGTGGCACCGCTGTCGATTCCCCAGCTTGAAGTATTGATCAAAGGAATGTTTGAGCGCGACCGCTTCCTGGATATCATTAAGCATTTTGTTTTATTCCAAAGTGATGGCCAGGAGACGATCAAAATACTTGCCGGTTATCATCAGTACCATGCAGTCAATAAAGCTGTTGTGAGTACCGAGCGGGCAACCATGGAATCCGGTGATCGACGAATCGGCGTCATTTGGCATACCCAAGGCAGTGGTAAAAGCCTGTCGATGGTATTCTATGCCGGGATATTGATTATCAGTGAAGAGCTGGGAAATCCTACCATTGTAGTAATTACTGACCGAAATGATCTGGATGACCAGCTGTTTGGCACATTCCTGAAAAGCAAAGACATTTTAAGAAGCACTCCGGTGCAAGCCACCGACAGAACTCATTTAAGGCAATTACTGAATAATCGTACCAGCGGGGGCATTATTTTTTCAACCATTCATAAGTTTGCTCCTTTTGCCACTGAATCAAAAGAACGACTTGAAACTTATGCTCAGTATCCTAATGCAGCTGAACTACCAAAAGGGTATAGCAAAAGCATGGTGCTTACCGACCGGAAAAATGTCATTGTTATGGCTGACGAAGCGCACCGCAGCCAATATGGATTTGGTGCGGAGATTGTCAAAGGTGATAATGCGGCGGATGTAAAATACGGCTATGCCAAATATATGCGCGACAGCCTGCCCAATGCTTCTTATATCGGCTTTACCGGAACACCGGTCGAACTGACTGATAAAAACACGCGTGCCGTATTCGGGGATTATATCGATGTCTACGATATGACCCGAGCTGTTGAGGATGAGACAACGGTTAAGATTTTCTATGAAAGCAGAATTGCCAAGTTGGATCTGCCGGAGGCCTTAAAACCCAAAATTGACGCAGAATATAATGAGATCACCGAATACCAGGAATACAGCCAAAAAGAAAAGCTCAAGAGCAAATGGGCCAGACTTGAAGCCATTGTCGGTGCCAATGAACGTGTAAAACAGATTGCCGGGGATATCGTTGCGCACTTCGAAAAACGCGAGCAGGCCCAGGAAAATGCAGGCGGCAAGGCCATGATCGTGGCGATGAGTAGAAGAATTGCCATCGATCTCTATCAGGAAATTGTGGCCCTTCGCCCTGAGTGGCACAGTGATGATTTAATGAAGGGAAAAATTAAAGTGGTTATGACCGGAGCATCATCCGACCCGGCAGATTGGCAGAAGTTTATCGGCACGAAGGCTAACCGCGAAACTTTGGCCAAACGCATGAAGGACAGAAAAGATGAATTAAAACTGGTCATTGTCAGAGATATGTGGCTTACCGGCTTTGATGTACCGAGTATGCATACCATGTATATTGATAAGCCAATGAGCGGTCATAATCTGATGCAAGCTATTGCCAGGGTGAACAGGGTATTTAAAGAAAAACAAGGTGGCCTGGTTGTTGACTATATCGGCATAGCGGAAAACTTAAAAACAGCTCTTTCTCAATATACGGAAAGTGATAAAAAGACCACCGGCATTGATACAGAAGTGGCCTCACAAGTTCTCCTGGAAAAGCATGACCTGATCAAAGAGCTGCTGCATGGCCATGATTACAGCAAATTCTTCACCGGCAAGCCAAGTGAGAAAATGCAGGCCATTGTGGAAACGATGGACTATATCATTGGGCTCAGGGAGGATCGAAAGAACGATTATATCAAGCTGGTCACGGAAATGGCACGCGCTTATTCTCTCTGCGCGACAACGGATATTGCCGAAAAGCTAAACGTGGAAATCGGATTCCATAAAGCTGTTAGGACAAGCCTGGTTAAAATGATTAATGATGACAATAAAAAGAAAACCACCACTCAACTCGACAGTGAATTAAAGCAGTTGATTTCCAAATCAATCTCTTCTAATGAAGTCATTGACATATTGAACTCAGTTGGACTTTCCAAGCCGAATATAGCCATCCTTTCTGACGAGTTTCTGGAAGAAGTAAAAGGCATGAAGCAGAAGAACCTGGCTGTCGAACTCCTGAACAGATTGCTGAAAGGCGGTATAAAGACCTTCTCCAGGCGGAATCTTGTGCAGTCAAAGAAATTCTCCGAGCTGTTGGAGGCTGCAATCCGAAAGTATCAAAACAGGGCGATTGAAACAACGCAAGTAATCATGGAGCTGATTGAACTTGCTAAGCAGATTAGCGAGGCAGAAAAACGAGGCGAAAGCACAGGTCTATCGCCGGATGAATTGGCATTCTATGATGCATTGGCGGAAAATGAATCTGCACGTGAAATTATGGGCGAAGAGATTCTGAAGCAGATTGCCAGGGATCTGACCATATCCATAAAAAAGAATATCACCGTTGACTGGGCCATTCGGGAAAGCGTGCAGGCCAAAATGAAAATGACCATTAAGCGTCTGCTGAAGAAATACGGATATCCGCCAGATAAGACGGCTAAAGCGGTGGATATTGTCATGGAGCAAACCAAACTGATGTGCCAGAATGAGAGTAGATAAAATTCACCAAAAGAGGATTATGTCTATAATGTGAACCTAGTACGAAGTTCGGTATGCTTTTGGTTATAGCAATAATAGGAAGTTAAAACACTGATAGCTCCACTTATATTGTCAAGACGACTATTATTCAATTAATTCAAAAATTGGGGGAATTGTAATGAGAAGATCGGAACTGGAAAGCAGCACCAGCAGCAGCCATGTCTTTGAAACAATTTTGGAAAATGCCTTAAAAATCTTCAAATTAGGCTAATAATGGGAAGCTAACAAATTAGATGGTATGATCAGAAGGTGAAGAAAACCTTTTATAACGCCAAAACAATAATGCCCCTGGAAAGGAGACCAAAGCCGATCAGTATATCAGAATCAAAGAATATATCAATTAAAAAAGCGAAATGCGTCATATTGCAAGCCGGATAGAAAAAATCCTATTTGATGTGGAGTTCCCCATATATTGATCGGATTAATGATGCGGAGGTTATCGCTGTAAATTGGAGTTTTATGGAGCTTACCCGATGATAGGATCGATATAGATACGGTTGCCATAGAAGATGGGCAGCTTTCAATCTCGATTGACGAGAAGACATTGATTAGAAAAGAACGGGTTGATGATATTCCCATTGACAGCTCTGACGAAGAATGGATGACTTATACAAATGTCAAACTTGCGGATGTCAAATCACGTTTAATATGATGGTGGGAATCGCTTTTGTAGTAAATGAGTGCTGGCTTAGATTTTATTAAAAATCAGATTCCGGTTGATTTCGACAACATCTTTAAACATTCCCCCGAAAAGATACAGGATACCCGTAGTGGACGACGAAGTCCTGATCGGCAGGCTCAAGAAACAAAAGTCGTCCAAATCAGAACTGGAAATCGACACCACCTAGGTGCTCTTTTAGTGTTTCTTGGAGGATAGCTGAAAAATTAAAGGGCTAAATCGGTAGCTCTTCCCTTTTAGGATTGAAAGAAAACTTAGGATTACTTATACTTATTTCTAGTAGTAATTATTACTTATAAAGGGGAGAATACAAGGTATGACCACCCCGATGCTGCAACAATATCGAGGGATTAAAGAAAAGGTCCCAGGAACTATTCTTTTTTATCGACTGGGCGATTTTTATGAAATGTTTGGGGACGATGCAGAATTAGCCGCTCCGATTTTGCAAATAGCCTTAACTGGTCGGGATGCAGGAGACGGGAAACGAATTGCCATGTGCGGCGTCCCTTATCATGCTTTAGATAATTACCTGGCAAAGCTTGTCAAGACCGGCCATAAAGTCGCCATTTGTGAACAAGTGGAAGATGCCAAAAATGCGAAAGGGATTGTCAAACGGGACATTATCCGGATTGTTTCGCCAGGAACACTGACCGAAGCGGTCGCCGAGCGGACCAATCATTATTTAGCCAGTGTATATCATGATATACACTGGGGGCTAGCCTTCCTGGATTTATCTACCGGAGAATTTTCGATGTTTCAAACCCCGGAACTTGACGTCCTCCTCACTGAACTATCCCGTATTAATCCCGCTGAACTACTCTTGCCCCCTGAACTAATAAAAAAACCTAAACCATGGGTTGGTTATTACTGCAGCGTACGCGAACAAAAAACATTTTGTGATCAGGCCTTACGGAATCACTTTCCCGGTCAGCAGGATTTATTTCAGGAATTTCCAGCAGGAACCCAAGCGGCTACAGCTTTATGGATCTACTTACTCGAAACGATGCCGGGCGTAGATCCAACCCATATTTTGGAGATTACGGCATTCCGTTCTGAACACTGGATGTTTCTCGACCAATGGACCCGTCGTAATCTTGAACTCACGGAATCCCTCCGGAGCGTTGAAAAAAAAGGAACGCTCTTGTCGGTGCTTGATTTAACCCAAACCGCATTTGGCGGCAGGCTCTTAAAACATTGGATTGATAAACCCTTACTTCAGCAAGATGCCATAGATCGACGTCTTAATATAGTTGAAGAACTAACCTCTGATTCATTTCTCCGGAAAGACTTATTCAAGCTTCTATCCAGGGTCTACGATCTTGAACGCCTGATGGGGAAGGTTTCTTATGCGACTGCCAATGCCAAGGATTTATTGGTCCTGGCCCAAACCCTAGCTCTTCTTCCGGAAATTCGTACTCTCCTGACATCCGGCTCTGCGGAAAACCTGAAAAGCAAAGCAACACATCTTGATGGACTTGACTCATTCGCAGGTAAGTTGCAAAGTGCTCTTAATCCCAATCCTCCAATATCTCTCCGTGATGGCAATATCATCAATACCGGTTATTCTCAAGAAGTGGACGAACTGCGTTCCATTGCGACAGGTGGTAAAGCATGGGTTGCCCAACTGGAAAACGCTGAGCGTGAACGTACCGGAATCCGCTCCTTGAAGATCGGGTATAACAAAGTCTTTGGTTACTATATCGAAATCACCCATGCCAATGCTCATCTTATTCCTCCGGACTATCAACGCAAGCAGACCTTGTCCAATGCTGAACGCTTTATTACTCCCCAATTAAAAGAGTACGAACAAAAAATCCTGGGGGCAGAGGAAAAACTCAAAGATTTAGAGTATGAACTTTTCTTAATTCTGCGGGAAGACGTCCGAACCCACACTAAGACCATTTTGCACATAGCACAGGTATTAGCGGAAATTGATGTCTTTGTCAGTTTAGCTGAAGCTGCAATTCGCAACCACTATGTTCGTCCTCAGATAAAAGATGACGGTCAAATTCAGATCACCGAAGGCAGACACCCTGTTGTCGAACAAATGCTTGAACCTGGCGAGTTTGTTCCCAATGATACACTGATGTCTAAGAACCTTCATTTAGCTTTGATCACCGGCCCTAATATGGCAGGGAAATCGACCTACATGCGCCAAGTCGCCTTGATTGTCCTCATGGCCCATATAGGATCCTTTGTCCCAGCTCAAAAGGCCGGCATCACCCTGGTTGACAGAATCTTTACGCGGGTCGGGGCATCGGATGATTTAGCAGCCGGACAAAGCACCTTCATGGTTGAGATGCAGGAAGTCGCCCACATCTTAAAATATGCTACTGAGAAGAGTTTGATTATTTTAGATGAAATCGGACGGGGGACAGCAACGTTTGACGGACTTAGTATTGCTTGGGCGGTTACCGAGCACCTTGTTCAACAGCCCCTTTTCAACCCTAAAACCCTCTTTGCCACGCATTATCATGAGCTAACCCACCTCCAGGACGATTTCCCCAGGTTATTTAACCTTCATGTTGGTGTGAAAGAACGGGGAGAGGACATCGTTTTTTTATACAAAATACTGCCTGGTAAAGCCGATCGCAGTTATGGTATCCAAGTAGCCCGTTTAGCCGGTCTGCCGCCAGACCTTCTGAAACGTGCTAAAACTCTTCTTTTGGAATTAGAATCTTCCGAGCCGTCTCCTGCAAGGAGCGCGCCACCCAAGCAGGTTACCCAATTTTCGCTCTTTGACGTCCCCCAAACCCACCCGCTTTTGCAGGAAATAATTCAATTACCCCTGGAAGATATGACTGCCCGCCAAGCCCTTCAGTATCTCTTTGACCTGCGAGAACGCATTCAATCCTCAGAAGCTTTATAAGGAGGTGTTTAATATTCCTAATCGAGTAGGGATCGATGTGGGAGGGACTTATACCGACGCCGTGTTTATTCAAGACAGCCAGATCCAACAGACAGCCAAGGTACCCACCCAATCAGAAAATTTAGTGGAAACTCTCATGGATGCCTTTGATCAGTTAAATATCCCGGATGAACATGCGCTTAACCACCTAACGGTTAGCACAACACTCGTTACCAACGCTATTCTCCAAAACCGAATTCCTCCCGTTCAACTACTTTTATTTTCAGGGCGGGGGATGAGAGTCGATGCACTCCCTTGGCCGGTTAAATATCTTGAGCTCTCCGGAGAAATGGATTTTCGAGGCCGAGAAATTACAGCTCCCGATCAGAGGGAATGGGAAAAATTCCTCACGCCTAATTTGCGTGAGCATCCTGCCCCTATTGCAATTGTTGGTAAGTTCTCACATCGCAACAGTCTTCATGAGGAACAACTCGCAGCCTATCTGCGGGGAATTAATCCCTTATTACACCTAGCGTTAGGACACGTTTGGGGACAAGCCAATTTTTATCGGCGTAGTCTGACCACGTATCTTAACCTCGCTGTTGCCAATTTATATCAGAAGTTTACTGAAGAATTACAAAGTGCCGTATCCGAACGAAAAATCCTGGCGTCTGTTTCCATTTTAAAGGCGGATGGCGGGATCTCACCTCTCGCCAAGATTCGGCCTATTGAATCCATTTACTCTGGACCGGCGGCTGGTATTCTGGCTGCCCTGACTCAAAATGATCCTGCTGCTTCTTCGATAATCGTGGATATTGGCGGGACAACAACTGATATAGGTTTGGTTCTGTCCGGTATTCCATTGCTTAGTGCCAAAGGAGCTCAAATCGGGCCTTACTCAACTCTTGTCCGAACACTTGCGGTCCGTTCAATTCCGGTTGGGGGGGACTCCGCCATCCATACCACAGATCAGGGTTTTGTCCTGGAAAGTTACCGACTCGGACCGGCTTGGTGTTTAGGCGGGAACATACCCACCCCAACAGATGCGATGCGTTATCTTGGGCTGATTGACTATGGCAATGCGCGCTTGGCGGAAGAGGCCCTGGCTTCTATTTTACCGCTGGAACGCCGCACACCGGAGTTTCTCCGTGAGCTGGCTGCCGCTATCATTGATACTGTCGCAGAGCGCATAGCTGAGGTAGTCGATTCCCTGCAGCGAGAGTGGCAAGAAGAGCCGGCCTATAAAGTTTGGGAGGTTCTCCATCCCCACGAAGCCCGTGCCTTCCACACCCTGCTCAGTGGAGGGGGAGCACGAGGAATGAAAACAGCTCTGGAAAAACGCCTCCGGACACCTGTTTCGCTGGGGGTTTTCCCGGAAGTTGCCAATGCTCTTGGTGCCGCTATGGCCAGACCCACCTTTGATTGCACACTTCATCTGGACACTTATATGAAACGGTATCGGGTAGAAGAAACAGGTGAACAAGGCGAATGGTCAGGTCCTCTTCGTCCTTATCGCGAGGTAGAAGGCTTTCTGGATAACCTGGCTCAGCAGCAACCTGCTTTCTATGACCTTGAGATTGAGGACCTTGAAAAAGAGCCCTTTGATTTCTTCCCGATTATTCAGGGGTATAGTACTGTGGGTCAAATTGTCCGCGGGGCCGTTCATCTGCGGCCTGGTGTGATCGGGAGGATATACCTATGAAACGAACCGGAATTTTATTTTTCCCGGCCTTTGATTGGTCACTTGGCAGCTCCCATCCCGAACGAGAAGAACGTCTTCTCTATACTCAGGAGCAATTGTTTGAAGAGGGGATTCTGGACTTATCCCAAATCAAACAGTACTCCCCGCGCGTTGCCTCCTTACATGAGGCGCTGCGAGCCCAAGCAATATTCCCCAACCCTGAAGCACCTGCAGATTCGTTAGATGCCCATCTCATTGCCGCAGGGAGTGCCATCTTACTTGGCGAAGCACGCGTCCGTGGTGAGATTGCCAACGGCTTCGTCCTGGCCCGCCCTCCAGGACATCATTCCGGGGCAACAGTCTGGGGAAATCGTGGTTTTTGCACACTCAATAATGAGGCTATCCTGGTGAATCATTTGCGGGCTCGTTTCGGAATCAAGAAGATCGCAATTGTCGATACCGATGTCCATCACGGGGACGGAACTCAAGATATCTTTTATCACGACCCGCATGTTCTTTTCATTTCCCTCCACCAAGACGGGCACACCCTTTATCCTGGCAGTGGCTTTATTGATGAAAATGGGGGTCCGAATGCCTGGGATCAGACGTTAAACATTCCACTGCCGCCTGGGACGGGAGATGAAGGGTATCATTACGTTCTGGAAAACTGGGTGTTACCGCGAATCCAAGCTTTTGCCCCCGAGCTGATAATAAATTCAGCCGGTCAGGACAACCATTTTACAGATCCCCTGGCCTCGATGAAGTTAACTGCCAATGGGTACGGGCGGATTACCGAACTTCTGCAACCGGATTTAGCGGTCCTGGAAGGCGGATATTCCATAGAAGGTGCCTTGCCGTATGTCAACCTGGCAATATTACTGGCCTTGGCCGGAGAAGATTACCATCATGTCCGGGAACCCAAGCAGCTTGATCGTCCCGGTTTAACTCTGGCGGCTTTAAAACCGTATCTTGAAGATCTGAATAAACGGCATCAATCGCTTAAACCTCGCTTTACGATTCGGAACAAACCCTTCTTCCCGAAGGGAAATTGGATTTATAATCCTCATTCCGTCTATTACGACACAGAATGGTTTCAAGAAACCAGATATGAATATATTCGAGAGTGCAGCCACTGTGGGGGTACTGTTTATCTGGAAGGCCAATGCAATCAAACCTCTGTGTTAGTGCGCATTCCGTTCCAAGCCTGCCCGGATTGCGAGCAAGCGGGCTATGACCTATGGGACTATCTTCAACTTCATAATGCGGATCTCACCAGCTGTTTGCTGCAAAACCTACTCCACGATAAACTATACCTTTGGCATAAGAAAGAAGGACTGAGGGAATTTTGACAGCGGTGATTCATATCCTTGATGCGCACTCAGCCAACCAAATTGCCGCGGGGGAAGTCGTTGAGCGTCCTGCTTCCGTAGTCAAGGAACTGGTCGAAAACGCCCTGGACGCCGGGGCAAAACACATTGATATAACCATTGAAGGAAATGGGGTACCGCTAATTCGAGTGCGTGATGATGGCTCTGGAATCGCCCTTGCGGATTTGCCTTTGGCCGTTATTCGCCATGCAACCAGTAAAATCAACAGGATTGATGATCTTGATCATTTACAAACCCTCGGTTTTAGAGGGGAGGCAATACCTAGTATTGCTGCAGTTTCTCAGCTAGAAATTTCTTCGCGTCCTGCAGATGAAATTGCCGGCCTACGCCTTAAACTTAGCGGCGGAGAGCAAGGAGAATTTTCAGAAGTTGGGCGCCCTGTCGGAACGTCCGTAACTGTCCGCAATCTTTTTTTTAATACGCCTGCTCGTCTAAAATTTTTAAAAACCATTCCTACAGAATTTGGTCTGATCAGTGATACAATCGGTCGCATCGCCCTTGCGCACCCAAATATCTCTTTTTCTTTAACTCATCCTCAACAAGTCGTTTTGCAAACCTCCGGGCGCGGTGATTTACGGGAAACGATTGGATCCATCCTTGGACAAGTGATTGCTCGACAGCTTATCCAGATCAACACCCAACAGGGAGCTTGGCATTTAGAGGGCTATATCAGCCCACCGGAACTGGTCCGATCTTCCAAGCAAACCCAGATCTTTATGATTAACGGAAGAATTATTCGCTCACCGTTCTTGAGCAGGGCCCTGGAGGAAGGATATCACACCCTCATTCCGACTAAGCTTCATCCGGTCGTCGTACTGCATCTGCATATTCCACCCTCAGAGTATGATGTTAATGTCCACCCCACAAAAATGGATGTGCGCTTTAAGAATGAGAAATCCTTAGCCCTTTTTATCAGTCAGGCAGTTTATCAAACCCTGATCAAGAGTAAACCTTTACCTTCGTTTCAAACACAACGCCCAGCAACCCACCTGGCAACACACGAAACAAAGCCTGCATCCCCGCTAAATAATTCTCAGTTCTTTGGCGCAGCAGTTCTTTTAGGAAATTCCAGGTCCAGAGGGCAATTTTCCGAGACAGGAGCACCAGTAACAGCGAGTACCCCGGAAAATAAGACCCTTAAACCCGAAACCTTTGAGCAGCCTAAATTCTTCCTGCCAGCTCAAAAACACCCTTATGTTATTGAGAATTCAGCAAGTAACAAAACTGAGGGTGATCCGTTAACCGAAGACATTCTTACCCAAATCTGGCCCATAGCACAGCTATTCAATACCTATATCTTAGCTACGGACGGAGAAGTACTACTGATGATTGACCAACATGCGGCTCACGAACGGATTAACTATGAACGGCTGTTTGCGGAGTTTCGACAAGCCGAACATTCGAGTCAGTCTCTTCTAATTCCCCTGCCCATGGAGTTTACTCTCCAGGAAGAACAGGTGGTTTTGGAAAATTTATGGAATCTGACAGAAATGGGCTTTATTCTGGAGCAATTTGGCGATCGAACTTACCTTTTGCGTGGTGTTCCCGTTCATACTGGAACTGTCCAGGCAGACAAGCTCCTCCGTCAATTTATCGAAGAGGTCTTACAGAAAAATTCTGCACCCACTATTGAAAATTTATTAGAGGAATGGATTTACCTTTTGGCTTGCAAAGAATCCATCAAAGGACAGGAGTCTCTTTCTTTGCTTGAAATGGAACAACTCATTGCCCAACTTAACCAAACTCATAATCCATATACCTGTCCACATGGACGTCCAACTATGATTAAAATGACCCGCTCTGAAGTGGAAAGACGTTTTTACCGTATCTAAAATAAGTGAACACGTTCCAACATAAGACCAATAGTTTGTACGTACCATAACACGGGTATACTGCATGTAAAAGGGTAATCTGATGGGCCCGTGTGAAAACACAGTCCCTACAAAATACAGTGGTAAGATAAAAAGGGGGGCTGTTTTCATAAGAAATTCACTTATAACACATCCTCTGCAAGACCTTAAGACTTATACTTTCTGCTATATTCAGAAAACGGAGGCTCTATGGTAAATGAAAATCCTATTCTCATCAAAATATCGCATCCCGATGCTGAACTTATGAAAAGACTCGCCTGGTTTCACCAACAACCCGGATGCAAATGGACTACCACACAGACTGGGGAAGGAGCCTTACCAGAACTTACAATAACGCGTCAGGGCGTCTTCTTGAAAACCGGAGCGGAACAACTATTCTTTCATCCAAGTATGGCCCTCATTCGTCTCATAAATCTCCTGCGTGGTGAGTCTGATCGTTATCTCGAAGCAACCCGACTAAAAGCCGGCGACTCTTTAATTGACGCTACACTGGGTTTTGGGACCGATGCCCTGATTGGGGCATGGGCTGTAGGTGAAAAGGGAAGCGTTCTGGCGCTTGAACAATCTCCGATTTTAGCCGCATTTGTTCAGGACGGCTTAAACCATTTTACGGAGATTATTTTAAAAGCTAAAAATAAAGAGAAACAAGCTGCTTGGACCGCTTTAGCAGGTGCTGCTCAGCGGATTGAAGTTCGCTGGGGAGAACACCTTGAGTACTTAAAGCGCACCCCCTCCCGCTCGGTTAATGTGGTCTATTTTGATCCAATGTTCCGCCACACCTGTAAACAGTCTGACTCCATTCAGCCCTTGCACCGGTGGTCAGATCATAATCCCCTTGAACACGAGGCTATATTGGAAGCATGTCGGGTTGCCCGGAACCGGGTTGTACTCAAGGAGCGCAAGAACAGTTCGGAATTCCGACGTCTTGGGTTTGACATATTACTCGGAGGACGGTATAGTCCCGTCGATTATGGCGTCATTTTGGTATAGGCACATTAAGTTTCTTTCATATGCCTTAATGGGAGTTGGTTTTGTGGATCCACTGGTCATAATTATCGGCCCGACCGGCGTCGGTAAGTCGTCACTGGGAATAGCCCTGGCCCAGGAAATAGGAGGGGAAATAATTTCCGGAGACTCGGTACAGGTTTATAAAAAACTTGATATTGGTTCGGCGAAACCGTCCGTTTCAGAACTCCAACTCATCCCCCACCACCTTATTGATTATCTGGACCCCTCTGATCCTTTTTCTGCAGCCCAGTTCAAGGTAAAATCCACTTCCTTAATAGCAGAAATTAGGGGCCGTGGACATGTTCCGATTGTGGTTGGGGGGACAGGGCTCTATATTCGTTCCTTGCTCGATCCCTATGACTTCGCTCAACATGGTTCTGAAGAAATCCGTGCCAAATGGAAAGAATTCGTCCAATTACATGGGAACTTAGCTCTGCATAAGGAGTTAAAGGAGCGGGACATTGTAACAGCACAGCGGTTACATCCCAATGATGTTTTTCGTATTATTCGGGCACTTGAAGTCTTGGAATTAACCGGCAGCACCTTAGCAAGTCAACGTCAATTCAGTGATAGTCAATACAAGACGCTTGATCCGTCGATTGTCTATCTTGGGCTAACTGCTCCACGTGAAGTAATCTACGAACGGATCAATCAACGCTGCGTTACGATGCTTGCTCAAGGTTTGATCGAAGAAACACTTGCTCTCTTAAACAATGGCTATGCACCAACATTAAAGCCCTTACAAAGCATAGGCTACCGCCATGCGCTTATGTTTCTCAAGGGACGGGTCACCCAATCTGAAATGCTGCGTTTACTGCAAAGAGATACTCGCCATTTTGCTAAACGTCAACTGACGTGGTTTCGTCGTGATCCACGCATTAGTTGGTATGATATTGAGATAGGTGCGGACGTATTACTTAAGGATATTGTTAAGACTTGCAGAGCCTGTCAAACTCGTGTAGAATAAGGAAAATAGAAATACACGGTGATGGAGGTAAATATATGAATAAATCGCCCATCAATTTACAAGATACCTTTTTAAATCAGACACGCAAGGAAAACCTTCCGGTGACCATATACTTGGTCAACGGGTTTCAGCTAAAGGGAATTATCAAAGGTTTTGATAACTTTACAGTGGTTATTGAGTTTGATGGAAGACAACAGATGGTCTATAAACATGCCATTTCAACAATCATGCCGCTTCGCCCGATTAACTTTATGGCTGCGAGTGCTGCAGACTCAATTACGGGTACTCCTAACACTAAATAATTTGGATAAGCTTAGGGTATGAAGAACTAAGTTTGGTATTTTTCCAGACTTAGTTCTTTCTATTGATTCCACGGCTCATTTATGATACAGTATATTAGATATGCTTGTATATAGGCGAAAGAAAGGAACTCAGTCCGACTATGGAAATTCGAAATTTAAGAAATATCGCCATTATCGCTCACGTTGATCATGGGAAGACGACGCTTGTGGATGCCATGTTAAAACAGAGTGGTACCTTCAGGGCTAACCAACAAGTTATGGAACGCGTCATGGATTCCAATGATTTAGAACGTGAACGTGGAATTACCATTTTATCCAAAAACACATCCGTTCACTGGCAGGGAACAAAGATTAACATTATTGATACCCCGGGACATGCCGACTTTGGGGGTGAGGTTGAGCGTGTCTTACAAATGGTAAATGGGGTGCTCCTCATTGTAGATTCTTTTGAAGGGCCCATGCCCCAAACCCGTTTTGTTTTGAGAAAAGCTTTAGAGCTTAAGCTCGTGCCTATTGTTGTCATCAATAAAATTGACCGCCCGGATGCTCGCCCGGCTGAAGTGGTTGATGAAGTACTTGACCTCTTTATTGAGCTTGGAGCGGAAGACGATCAATTGGATTTCCCAGTCGTCTATGCCTCTGCGCGTTTAGGAACTGCAGGGCTTACCTACGATTCTCTGGCAGACTCTTTAACGCCGCTATTTTCCGTGATCCTGGAACACATTCCAGCTCCGGTTGTCGATCTCGATGCTCCATTTCAGATGCTGGTCACCACTCTGGACTACGATGATTATGTCGGAAAAATTTCAGTCGGCAGAATTGTACGTGGAACCATACATCAAAACGAAAACATCATCTTAATCAAGCGAGATGAGAGCTTTGAAAGAGTTAAAGTCGGGAAAGTTATGATTTTTGAAGGGCTTAAACGGCAAGACGTTCTCGAAGCATCCGCCGGTGAAATTGTTGCGCTTACCGGACTTACCAGTGCTAATATAGGAGAAACTGTCGCTTGTGCTCTAACTCCTGAAGCCTTACCAACCATCGAAGTAGATGAACCCACTTTATCTATGAATTTTATGGTTAACGATAGTCCCTTCGCCGGGCGGGAAGGTCATTTTGTAACCTCTCGCAAGCTACGTGAACGTCTTTGGAAAGAAGTCGAGACCAATGTGAGTTTAAGGGTCGAAGAAACGGAATCTACCGATTGTTTTCAAGTATCCGGCAGGGGAGAACTTCACCTTTCGATTCTGATTGAAAATATGCGTCGGGAAGGGTATGAACTTCAAGTTTCGAAACCCGAAGTTATCTATAAAATTATTGATGGCGTCAAATGCGAACCGATCGAGTTCCTCATCTGTGATCTTCACGAAAGTGCGCTGGGCTCGATCATGGAACTTCTCGGCAAGCGGAAAGCGGAAATGGCCAATATGACAAGTCTTTCTGCAACGCAGCTCCGTCTGGAATTTAAAATTCCGGCCCGCGGCCTGATTGGTTTTCGGGGCGACTTCTTATCGGAAACACGGGGTGAAGGAATGATGAGCCATGTGTTTTTTGGTTATGAACCCTATAAAGGGGAAATCCCCGGACGAAATAGTGGCGCACTCATTGCTTTTGAAGAGGGAGAAACAAACGCTTACGGCCTTTATGCTGCCCAGGAACGAGGGACTTTGTTTGTCGAACCAGGTCTTCATGTGTATGCAGGTATGATTGTTGGAGAGAATAAGCGTGAGCAAGATATTGAAGTGAACGTTTGTAAGAAAAAACAGCTCACTAATATGCGTACCAGTGCGGCGGATGAAGCGCTGCGCCTTGATAAACCCCGGGAATTTTCCTTGGAGCAATCTTTAGAATTTATTAACGATGATGAATTGGTGGAAATTACCCCGAAGAGCATTCGTCTGCGCAAGAAATTCTTAGATCACTCTGCTCGGGTGCGCTATTCCAAGGCATTGACAGGGAAATAATAACAACGCCTTTTCTCGGACACCTTTTTATCTTTACTTGAGTATATTAGTAAGGATGGGAGGTGCCTGTACACATGACAATCCGAGTGACGTTTAGACCGGATAATCATCAGCCTCCGGTCATTCAAACTCCCTTGCCCCGCGAAACCGCACAAACCGGCAGACCTGGGACAGAGCCGGTGGGAATTGGACGAGTGCGCAAGAATACCCCTGCTTCCTTGGAAAAAGACAAAGATAAAGTTGCGGAGATCCTTGATGAATTGGAAACTTACATTGGGTTAGTGACCGTAAAACGCCTCATTCGTGAATTACAAGCCTATGTAGAAATTCAAAAACGGCGCTTACGGGAAAAACTTATCGCCGAGCCCCTGGTTCTACATATGATTTTTCGTGGGAACCCCGGAACCGGTAAAACAACAGTAGCTCGCCTGGTTGGGCGGCTGTTTAAAGAGATGGGAGTTCTTCAAAAAGGGCAGGTGATCGAATGCGAGCGAGCAGATCTGGTCGGGGAATATATTGGACATACCGCGCAAAAAACGAGGGACCAACTCAAGAAGGCGTTAGGTGGAGTGCTTTTTATTGATGAAGCCTATTCGCTGGCCCGTGGAGGAGAGAAGGATTTCGGCAAGGAAGCTATAGATGTCTTAGTAAAGGCCATGGAAGATAATAAGGACAATCTTGTACTGATCTTAGCCGGCTATCGTCTTGAAATGGAATGGTTTTTGCATTCCAATCCCGGACTTCGCTCACGTTTCCCCATACATATTGATTTTCCGGATTATTCACTCGATGAATTGTTAGCCATCGGGAATTCAATGCTCAAGTCTCGTCAATATGAGCTCACTCAAGAGGGAGCGGTAGCGCTCCGTGCCCACCTGGTAAGTTTACTGAATACTCATCCTTATGCCGGAAATGCACGGCTTGTTCGGAACCTCGTGGAAAAAACAGTGCGCAGACAGGCTGTGCGCTTATTCCAAAAGCCCAGCTCAAGCCGCGAAGAACTAATCCAAATTTTACCTGTCGATATCGCCCTGGAAGATCTCTAAGCTTATCTTTTAGAATATCTGACACTAACACTATAAGAAAATCCAGAATAAGAGGTATACTACTTATGGATATTTCGGGAGAACTGTCCGGGATTCGGGAAAGCCAGTTACAGGAGCTAAATAAGCTTTCTGAATTAAAGACAGCACGTTCTGAATTAATCCATCCTGAAATCCTAGCAAAGCTGCTTCGGCTAACCCAACTTTGGAATCGAGAAATCGCCGTTTATCTATCCCGTTCCGGTACACTGCTGGCAGCTGCAGTAGGGCGCCATGCCAATGTTACGCTACCCCCGGTCAAAGGAAGATCCATGTGGAAACACCTGAGGTGCATTCATACGCATCCCAATGGGGACTCCAGACTCAGTCCACTGGATCAGAGCGCCCTATTGTCCCTGCAACTGGAAAGTATGGCTTCTGTTGGAGTTTGCGAAGGCTTACTGACGGGAATTCAGATTGCCTATCGAACAGGAGGGAACGATCCCTTTATTGTTAATCTCAGTTCAAAAGATTGGCAATCATTTGATTATCATGACTCCTTGTCTAGTCTTTCCAAGGGTACAAGCAAAATCGAAAGGACGCCCGCTAAAGAGTGCGCTTACCTAATAGCGCTGGTAGACAGTGAACTGGACGCTTTGGAAGATTTGACTGAACTACAGGAACTGGCTCGCTCAGCCGGCGTAGACGTAGTTGGGCAACTGGTCCAACTGCGCCGCTATGGTCAGTCCCGCAGCTATTTAGGGAGCGGAAAAATCGAAGAATTAGTACACCGTTTACAGGAGACTGAGGCCAATGTCGTGATTTGTGACGATGAACTATCCCCGACCCAGTTACGAACCTTAGAGACGGAAACCGGGCTTAAAGTATTAGATCGTACCGGCTTGATCTTGGACATTTTTGCACAGCGTGCTCATTCCCGCGAAGGTAAACTCCAAGTCGAATTGGCTCAACTTAAACATCTATTACCCTATTTATCCGGCCAAGGACAAGCTCTCTCGCAGCTAGGGGCCGGCATCGGCACGCGCGGTCCAGGTGAAACAAAATTGGAGCTTGACCGCAGGCGCATGCGAGAGCGCATTACTCAACTGGAAAAAGAATTAAAGCTGGTCTTACAGCACCGCGATGTCCAGCGGCGTCAAAGAACGAGAAGTGGTCTCCCCATAGTTGCCGTAGTCGGGTATACGAATGCTGGGAAAACAACGTTTTTGGAAGTGGCAATGGAACAGACCGGTAGTCGATCCGACATACCCAGCGGTGAAAATAAATTATTCGCAACCTTAGATCCGATTGTTCGGAGGGTCAGAGTAAGCCCGTCCTTGGAAATTCTGCTGAGCGACACGGTTGGCTTTATTCAAAAATTGCCAACCCAACTGCTGCGGGCATTTTTAGCCACGCTTGAAGAAGTCCAACAAGCGGATATTTTATTACATGTCGTTGATGCGAGCCATCCGCAAGCACTCCAACACGCTGAGACTGTGCATGAGGTGCTGAAGCAACTGGGGTGCGAAAACAAACCGATACTTACTTTGTTAAATAAGGTCGATAACGTCATGGCTGAAGACGATCTTTCCGAACTGGTAGAGCGCCTTCCTCATCCAATTAAATTGTCACTCGTCCGAAGAGACTCATTAAAGCCGGTTTGGAATTACCTCATTACATTATTGAGCTGATTTCCGTGAGGTCCTTTATATATAGAAGGAGGAAGTCGTTTGTATTTAGATCCCAATTGGCCAAAGTTCCTTCGTAAAGCTGTAGTTGCCGCGCAAGAAACACTCCAACGTCAGCTTCCGGATATACAAGAAATTGCAGCACATAATCACGAAAAAGTCTTGAAAGCCTTTCAAGC
>NZ_JCAIJG010000180.1:0-12126 GCF_059735615.1 Desulfosporosinus sp. Tol-M2 | reverse complement strand
GGTTTGGGAATTTGTATTAATGTTGACAAGAAATATGAGGGTCCGCCGTCTGCCGGTGACCCTCTTTATTTGCCGGAATAAATATAAGTTGGTTACTGGACACGTACCCCTGGTATTTCATAAGTCTAACGATTAATTTTATTGGGCACCAGGTAGAAATCCGAGCCATACATTGTTACTGACCAGAAAGCTTCTACCGGGGGCAGCTGGTCTTTATCAAAATGTAAAATGTATTTATACCGGGTTTGACCATATTGTCTTCCAACAAGCCGGCCAGAGCATCCCCATCAGCTTCATTTCCTCTTCTAATGTTATATCCGTAGTAAATGCATTTCTCCCAAAAACAGTATCAAAGTCATCTGTAGGTTGAAAACCGGTCGTTCATTTAATTATTCATTTTTTCACTTATCGCCGTGTGTAAACATATCTTGTACTATGAAAACAAGGCTTGAGAAAATTTGGGCTGTACTTTTAGATAAGTAAACATTGCATAAAGACCATAGCTTAATATTTAAGGAGATGTGCCTGATGTCTAACTCCCCGCTGAATGAAGCGAAAGATAATAATGGAAATATAAATAGTTTTATTTCAACATTGTGGAACAGAGGTTTTATTGTGCAGGAAGGAAAATTAAATTATGTAGATATCCTAAAACTTGCCAGTGAAGGCAAAGTTCCCTCTTGTTTCGGGAACAATACCAATGCACCCTACGCAATCTTAACCCTGCCGCCGGCTCCCAACCAGGATCCCTCCGAAGGACAAAAGCCCCCGAAAGACTATGATCCTGACAACCCGAATAATTATCCGGCCAATATAAACGTTATTCTCCCCGGTGCAACCTTTAAGCTGCGGCCAGATGAGGCTATTGTCCTAATTGGTCGGACTCCTCCCCCGGCCTATTACTTTAGTTTTAGAAGTTATTTGGGCTTAACGGAAAATAAATTCGAAAAGGACTACAGCGATGCTATTACAACAGGAAATGACTATACCGGTTTTTACCATATGATCTTTGCAAGTCTGGGTGATTCATTGAGTAATGCGGGAATCTGGACTGCTAATACGCCGCAAGGATCGGATGGATCCCCATTTAACAGCTCCACCATCATTATTAGCTCGGCTGACAAGGGTGTTAATCAACAAGTCCGTGATGCCCTGGGCGTTGCCGGGTATAGTTCGCAAATTATGAATGATGACAACATCCCTATGGAATTGGTTAACATGGGACTGGAAAAGGGAAAGGATACCTTATTATTTGTTATGCGGGCTCAATTATGGGCACAGGAGAGTATTGGCGATGCCTATATCAAAAATGTTCATAAGTTTTTTAAGGTTTTGCGCATCACACCAAAAATTCCCTTCGCTAATCAAAATCCCTGGCCGATACCAACCCTTAAAATCAGGGAAACAGACACTACAGAATATAAGGTTGTGCCCAACGTGGTAGATGATCTGGACCATTTGCGTGAGGAGATAATTAAAAAATATAGCAGCCCGCAATATAAGCACATCGATTTGGCTACAGATAAATGGTCATTGGAAGGTTATCAAGCAATACTACAGGATGTTAATGCTCTTGGGGATAATAGTGATGCCTTGTATTTAAAAACAAACAATTTCCAATTAGCAAGCGATGACGATTTTGTCATTATCTATGGCATCAACCACGAACAAACCGGCAAAGCAATATTAGGCCAAGCCTCTTTCTATGGTGCAGAGCTTGATAATGGCGTTGTCGGTGCTTTCAATACCGTTGAGTTTTCCAATTCTGCTGCTGAACTTTTCCCTGACGGATATGAAAACGCCAAATACTATTATGTATTTAAAATGGCCAGAAAGATTGTTAAAGATAGTATTGTTGCTATACCGTACAGTACAGGCAATCCCTTAGGAAGTGCCTACGGCGTTGATAATAATGAGGATGCTTTTATCGGTTTTAGGACTTACCAGGATAAAGAAACCAAAGTTGGCCCGGACCTTTATGATATCATCTGGGATAAAGCAATCCTCTTTACGAAAAAGAAAAAATTCAAGTGATTACAACCGAGCGTTTAACATCAATTTTCAACACATCGGCAGACGAATTCCAGAATTGTCTAAACTAGCATTCGAAGACGTCTCAATTGAGTCGTCTTTTCTTTTCTGGGGTTTTGTAGCCTCGCATAGATACTTCGCTCGCATGTTTTCGCAGCTACGAACAGAACTCCTCAGCTAACGTGCCAAAACCTCTGGGCTTTCTGGAAGTGAACCGTTGGCAGTATTAACGCTAAGGATTCCTGTTCGCTTAACGTCGCTGGCACTTAACGCTTGCTTCGTATACTATGCAAGTCTACAATATTCGAAGTAATAAGAGAAAATAAGGGGAATTAGAGATATAAATGTGGATTGTTACATAAGCGGGATTATGGTGCCATAGTCTTACTATATCTGTTTTTTATTAAACACTCCTATTGCGATGATGATAAACAAAATGACAATTGCAACACTTATAATCAACGGAGCCGTTAAGTCTTTTGGTACAGTGTTGCCGGTCAATAATGACATGTTAAGTGATACCAGTGTAAGAGGATTGTATTTCTGAAACTTCGGTACAATATTCAGCAAGAAAAGGATTACTATAAAACCTCCTGCAAACATCAGACAGCCATAGCTGTTCCTGGAAATTACTCCTCCCAGCAGAATTACGGCAAGAAGCAGGATACCAAACAACCACAGACAGAATACGGAAAACGGAAGATTTAAAATCCCCTCCCCGCTCCAAAAATATGCGGTATACACATAGGACAAACTAAAGCAAATAACATAGCTGACTGTCCATATAACAGAAGCTGCAGTGAATTTTGAAAGGATGACTGTCCTACGCGGCAGGCCTTTTGTCAGGATGTTGACGAATGTTCCGCGATTATGCTCATTTGCCATCATACCGCTTAACAGGATGACAAGTACCATAAATCCCATTTGTGATATATTCTTGAAAAAATGTGCCCATGAATCAAGGGCCGTCGGCTCCGCCATGATAATTTGTATTCCCTCTGGGACGAATGCTTCCAGCAGTTGAGGAGTAAGCTTTGCTGTCAGGGGCCCAAGCATACCAAAGAGCAGAAACACCATAAACATAATCAACAGTTTGTAGGTGCGCAGACTTTCCAAAAACTCTTTTTGGGTAAAAGCAAGATAAGCCCTCATTGGAGCACCTCCATAAACAGACTTTCAAGTGTTGGTTCAAGCACTTCTAACCGGGTTGGCAGCAGGCTGTTTTCTGCAAGTACTGCAATGACTGTTGATTCCGCCTGGGAAACATCGTGTGTATGCAAGACAAGGCTCATCCCGGCTTGCTCTGCATCCTTCAGGAAAGGTTGCATTTGCTTGTTTGTAATAAACGCCTGCATATCTGTATGTGAGTTAAATTCTATCAGCAGGCTGTCCCGCTTATGCTGTGCTTTTATTTCAGTCAACGTTCCCGACAAGGCTAGATTTCCCTCATGTAAGACAGCAACCCTGTCACAGATTCGCTCCACGTCAGAAAGAATGTGAGTTGAAAATAAAACCGTCGTTTTGCCCTTCACCTGTTGCAATATCTCCAGTATTTCTTTTCTCCCTATGGGGTCAAGGGCAGAGGTAGGCTCATCGCATATCAGAAGTTTAGGTCTGTTCAGTAACGCCTGTGCAATTCCAAGTCGCTGTTTCATGCCCCGGGAAAAACCCCCGATTCTTTTGTTCGCCTTTTTAAGCCCGACTAAGGTTAATAGTTCATCGCTTTTTTCCTTGATATCACCTTTGGACATCCCCGTAATTTCACCACACAGCTTCAAATATTCCTGAGGTTTCATATAATTGTAAAATTCGGGGACATCGGGAAGATATCCGATAAACCGGTTCGTTTTTGTCTGACCAAAAGTTACCGGCTCTCCGCACACAGTGATACTTCCGCCTGTAGGCCTTAACAATCCTAACACCATTTTCATAGTGATAGTTTTGCCGGCCCCGTTTTGACCGAGAAAGCCGAACACGGAATGCTCCGGTACAGTAAAGGTTAAGTCATTTATAACTTGATGCGTACCAAAGTTTTTATATAAATGCTCGATGCTTAAAATATCCATTACTCATCCCCTCTGCCAAATACGAAGTAAACAATCGGGCCGATGATTTGGATGAGCAACACAACCGGAATCCAAAGCACTTTATTTCCAAAGCGATAATTTGGATGTCTCAGGACATGAATTAAGGCAACTATCGCCAAAGCCAATTCAAGGATAATTAACGGAATTAAAAACGGTAAATACTCAATAAATTCCTGCATATCATATGCCCCCTTACTGGTTTCCCCTATACTGGTTTTCCCTAAATTGGTTTTTCTTGTTTTATTTTTCCTACATTGTTTTTCCTACATTTATTGTTAATGATTCAATTATGCTTTTATAGCGTGGCTGATCTGTTAAAGCTGCAAATGCTGGATTGGACAGAACACTCTGCAACATGCTTTCTTTGATTACTTTTTCATTCCGCAAGGCATCGGCACCTAAATCAAAGTCCGCAAACCAGCCATCAATTGCATCAAAGAATGAATCCCCGTGTAATGTCCAAGGGAAAAAGCTCCTGGTACAGATATCTGCATATTTCCGTAACATGTCCAGGGCTTTTTCGGCATTGCCCTGTAAACTGTACACCTGTGCTGCCGTAAAATAGATCTGTGCCATAATGTTCGAATGTAAGCGTTCCAAATCATAGGTTTCTGCCACAGATAAGGTCCGCTGCAAAATTTCCTCAACCTTATTGCTATTATCTGCATTTAGCAGCAAATAAACCGGTGTCGCTCCAATTAAGGCAATCAGATGCTGATACATGCTGATTTGGGTTACTTCTTTCGCCTTTGCTGGATTCCCCAACATCTGATAGGCTTGTACTACAATCTCATAATCCGTCAGAAGCGGTCGGATTGATTCTCCTAGTAAATCCAAAACCTCCTGGGGCTGCTGTAACATAAGATAACAAACGGCTTCGAAAGAAGTGGCCTCCTTAGCGAGCCACACGTCGTCGCCTTCGGTTTTAATTCTTTGGCATAACTCGACCACTTCATGCAATATCTCTTCTTGCCTTTTCTTTTCGTCTGCAAGCATGTGATGATTAACCAGCAGCACTGCCATTTGCATCAGTAACGGAAAACAGGAATAGTATTTTTTAATTATTCTCCGGCATTCTCCTAAAACATCGTCAAATGGCCGGGTAGCAAATTCCGATGACAAGCGATGATATAATTTTTTGATATCTTCCTTGATCATCTGCGGCGCATAACCCATCAATTCGTCAATGCTGATATTGAAATAAGCCGCCAGTTGCGGAAGGAAGGTAATGTCGGGATAACTCTGCCCTGTTTCCCATTTGGATACAGATGCCTTAGAGACCCCAATATAGGCGGCAATTTCATCCTGGGTTATACCTTTTTCTTTGCGCTTTGTAACCAGCATTTTTGCAATATTGATTTCTTTCATGTTTATAGTCATTCCTTTCTTGAGGCACAAAACGTCACGAAAGAATTTCTTTCAGACTTATCACCTCAATTATATTGTACGTATCTCAGCTCATTAAAACAATGGATTAGTGGTTGATTATGGTTGAATAAGTCAACTGCTGGGAAACCGCATAGGTGAAGAAACCAACCCTCGGGTGAGAGTTGAGAAGCAGATTAATTTCGGGTTACAGCCGGATCATACAAATCATTAGTTTTTGTATCCATGACCGCATTTCCTTAATAGCAGCAAGATCACCACCGGTGGAATTGAAAAGGTTTTTTGCGAAAAGTTATCTCGCTTTATATCCCTTTACCAAACAAATTGCGACCGTACCAAAAACAATGATGAGAGTGATGGGTACAAACGCCATACCTAAACCATTTGTTTTGCCCATTGCCGCTCGAATAATACCAAATTCCATGTACGCAAATAGCCAGACTAGTTCTGCTTTTAAACTAACGACCATCGTCCGTCCGATTTGATACTGCTTTTCGGCATTTTCGTCAGTAACAGCCCAAGGAAAATTAAAAGTATGCGGAAACTTACTTACTATTGTTAATAATGCGAAAAGACCAGCCCCTATTCCCGGTAATAACCATATTGATAGCTTGCTACCCCAGGCATCGGATATACCCGATGCTCCGAAGTGGCTTGGAATTTCATCAGGTAGTTCTGGCCACGATACAATAACAAGAATAATTAGGGTCAGAACACCAACTGCAGCAATTACTTCTAGCATCGCTTCAGGTTGGGAATACGGAATATCTAGAATCGGGCGTTTACCGTGTCTGGTAGGAGTTTCCGTTGGCATTGTACTCACTCCTTGACAAATCTCTGGCGAAGGTACTCTGGGCAATCAGCTAAACATTGTCTATGGGAACAACACTCGCAAAGCCTGGAGCTACAATGGCAATACCTATATATTTTCCGCATATACCAAAACAAACAATATCAGCAGTACCAACAACAAAAGGGCAGCCCTCTTTATCGATTACCAGGACAGTACCGGGACCTGGCAAACGGCAGAGAGTAACTATGTAAATGGGTCAACCTGTCTTAACAGACAAGAAGTCAGCTTTACTCTTCCTGCCAACGCCGCTTCCACAACCGTTTTCGCCCGGGCAGGAATCAGCTAAGAAACCGGCATAGCATACTTTAACGCTCTGCAGCTTGAAGAGGGAAAGATTGCCAATGGGAATCGGATTTAAGTTTACCGGCTTACCCACAGGCGTTACCCTTTCTGCCTCCAGACCGCAGCTGGAGCAGCTTCCCTATGCCACCTCGTTTACCGACTCCACTCGCAGTGGAGAAGCTTTGACTCTACGTTCATGAGGGGCAATGTGCGCTGGAACCCCTCAGATGGATATGCCACGGTGGCCGCTGACAGTGGTGCTTACTCGGATGGACATGACGGAATCGTCAACCTCCCTTCAACCGGAAGCTCCTATTTAGAATCCCAAGTCGTGCCGGTGGTCACCCAAGGCCAGTCATATAGCTTAGCCGGCTTTATGTCAACGCAAGGGATTGTGGCTGGAACCGAAGGTGGAGCCCGGCTGCACGCCGTCTTGTTAGACACTTCGGGGAATCCCGTCAGCGATGCCTACAGTCCGCTTATCAAAGGAGACACGCCCTGGACGAAGTATGCCTTTTCTTTTAAGGCAACCGTTAGTGGCAAAGTAAAAGTGCGCCTGGAGATCTTTAATGCCAGCGGGATCGCTAAATTTGATAATATCCGCTTAAGCTCAGGCAACCTGATCACCGGCACCAATTATGATAATAATAAGAATTATGTAACCAGTATCAAAAACCAGTTAAATAACACAATTACCTTTGAAAACGACTCTTATGGTCAGGTGGCAAAAGTTACGGCTCCGGGTGGGGAAACCGTCGATTACAGCTATGACGGACAGGAACAGTTACGCTCTGTCAAGGATAATGCCGATAACACGACCACCTACCTTCTCGATGCTAACGGTAATGTCACGGACTCTTCTCTGCTAGCGGGGACTTCCACTTACGACCACAACAGCTTCTCATATGATGTCCGTAGCAACCTCTTAAGTGAGACGGATGCTAACGGAAACATAACCGGCTTCCAATACGATGAAGGGGGACGCCTGCAAATCAAGACTAATCCCGATGGCGGCACGGTAACTCTGAGTTATGATGCCCTCGAGAACGTCAGCCAGATCCTGTTCTCCGATGGGAAAAAGTATAGCTATACCTACGACCTCGAAGGACGGCGCAAGACGGTTAAGGCGTACTCCAATACAACGCTTCTTAATGAATTCACGTACGGCTACGATGCCATCGGGAACCTAACCGGCAACGTGGAAAAAGACGGTAACAATACTGTTTTAACTCAGTTAGCCAGCCCGCCCACCTACTCTCTAAAAGATGAGCTCACCGGATTTACGCTCACTGCAGGGAGCAACTCTATTTCTTACATTTATGACTATACTAAAAACGGCCTGCTTAATCAGATGACCGGGGATGGAATCTGATGGTGCCGTCAAGCGGCATGGGGGTCTATCCAAAAATACAATCTATTTTCATCCTTCGATGGTGCCTCCGGGCGGCATGGGTGTCTGATACGTCTGATACGTCTGATACGTCTAGAAGGCCTTTATTTTCAGAAAGGCCTTCTGGCTTGACAGAAATTAATTAAGTATGCTGGTGCGTTTTGCACAGGCTAGCGAAGTAGCGCAGGCACACCTGTGGCTAGTTTCCCGACATGCCTCAGTTTGTCACATTGGCTCGAAAGAAAACGCAAAAAATTGCACTGAAAAGCAACGGTAGGTGTAGGGTTTAATTGTTCTTTTAAACTTTTATATCAAATATTCTCTTATCGATAAGGTCGAACATCTCTGTGACGTTAACAGCTACTCGGGCAGTCTGACATTTAGAATTAGAAAAAAGCGGAGTCTGAAAAAATACTCTGTGATAATATCTGCTATCTTGAGGGGGCGAAAAGCTCTCGCTTTTTTCTTATATTAAACTAAGCTCTACATACTTTAACCATAGTAACTCTTTTTTCTTCAACTTCCTCAACCTTAAAGACCACACCGTTAAATTCCACAGTCGGATTATCCTCTTTTCCCGGGATCCTGCCTAGTTGGCCTATCACAAAACCACTTAACGTATCATATTCCTCTATAGGAAGTTCAACATCAAGGTAATCCTTAACTTCATCCAGACTAGCAGAACCATTTATCATAACCGTATTCTCATCCAGTTTATCAAATAGTTCTACTTCTTCTTCTTCGTCTTCATCAAAAATATTTCCAACAATCTCTTCAATTAAATCTTCTAAAGTAACAATTCCTGCCGTTCCTCCGTATTCATCAATAATAACCGCTATATGCCTTCTGTTCTGTTGGAGTTCTTTAAACAGTTCATCAGTCCTTTTGGAAGTCGGCACGAAATAAGGTTCTTTTATAAAATTTGATAATTTAAAACTCTTCTGATCCCTTTCCTGGGCTAAATATTGGATCAGATGTTTAGAATGCATCACACCAATTATGTTGTCAATTGAATCTTCATAAACCGGTATCCTCGAATACTTCTCCCGCTTGAGGAAAGAAATAACGTCATTAAGGCTTGCTTCAAGCGGAAGAGCAGCAATATCAATCCTATGGGTCATTATCTCCTCCGCAGTTTTATTATCAAACTCAAAAATATTATTAATCATTTGCTTTTCAGTTTGATGAATTGTCCCTTTTTCCTCACCCACATCCACCATCATTCGGATTTCTTCTTCTGTCACCTGCTCTTCTTCTGCATGTGGATTAACACCAAAAAACCTTACAATTAAATTGGTAGAAGCTGTTAGCAGTTTTACGAAGGGTAATGTTATAATTGAAAGCGCGCGCAGTGGGTTTGCAACAAATCTAGCAATGGACTCCGCCTTTTTCATGGCGATTCTTTTGGGAACAAGTTCTCCGAGAACCAATGTAAAGTAAGATAATATCATTGTAATTGCAAATACTGCCGCTGTATCTAACCAGGCCTCAGAAATCGGTATGCCTATTGTCAGTAATAATTTAACTAATGGATCAGAAAAACTTTCCGATGCATATGCACTGGCTAAAAAGCCGGCTAAAGTTATTCCTATTTGGATTGTGGCCAAAAACCTGCTTGGTTCACCCAGAAGGTTATTTATAATCTTGGCCTTTTTATCCCCATCTTCAGCCATTATTCTTATTTTATTATCGTTTAATGAAATTAAGGCAATTTCCGAAGCAGCGAAGAAAGCATTCAGCAAGATAAGCACTATTAAAAATAGAATTTCGGCAAACAAAATTTTTCATCTCCATAATTTATAATCCAGTAATAAATAAAAGAAGGTAATACTAATCCTAATTTCCGGGATTGTTAAAGCCTTCTACAAAAAATTCTGTACCGATTTTCTTTTTTTATAACATAAAGCATAGCCGCATTGCTACTTCGCATGTCTCCAGGATTATCATCCATTTAGTTTCTCACCCCCATATATATCACAATGTACTATATTACCTTCTAGAATGTCAAGCCAGACTCAAACGGTACAGAGCTGAAGTAACCCCTTACATCCCGAATATATTGGACAAACTATGATTTACTTATAATTGTTGACAAAAAAATCAGAATTGTATAGGCTATTGAGAGCAGTAATGAGTAGAAATTAATCCCTAAATAATAAATCCTTGGGATTCAACAATCGTTGACCTAGAAACTACCTACTTTTAATAAATTACTGTTTCCCTTTTGTGAGAGCAATAATGGAGGTAATAACATGAAATTAATTAAAGAAATAGATTTACCGGGTATTGGCAGGAAGTTTCAACTCAAAACCCGCAGCGGAGATAAGATCGTCGTCGTTGTTCATGATGACGGACGAAGGGAAATTTATCATTATTACCTTGAGGACCCAGATGTTTCTATCTCGATGGTAACCTTGGATGATGAAGAATCGAGGGTAATAGCTGCAATAATCGGTGGGATGACATATCGCCCCCAAACATTAGAGACCGTGGACGTCGCCTTTGGCGATATGCTTATAGAATGGTACAAACTTGAGCCTGAAGCGTATGCAGTAGGCAAAACCATCGCGGAATTGCGCGTTCGGCAGGTTACTGGAGGAACTGTTATTGCGATGGTAGACCATGATCATACTAAAATAGTCAATCCCGGTCCTCAGGCAACCTTTCGAAATGGCGCTACTGTTGTAATTCTTGGTGAAAAGAACCAGGTTAAAGCATGTAAGCATCTACTGTCTCACGGGAGTATTCAGTAATGGAATACTTGATACTGGAAATAGGACTTGCACTAGCTTTAATTGCAGCTGCAGGAATTCTGGCCAGTAAACTCAGAATTTCTATTGTGCCAATCCTAATTCTAACCGGCATGGTAGTTGGCCCACAGGCGCCTCACATAAGCATATTTGACTTCAGATTTATTCAGAGTGCCCCCTTAATTGACTTCATGGGACGTTTAGGTGTGCTGTTTCTCCTGTTTTTCCTAGGATTAGAATTTTCTATCAAACGACTTTTATCTGCGGGGCCATCCATAATTAGAACTGGGATACTCTATTTAGTTATTAACTTGACCATAGCTATTCTATTTCCTTTAGTGCTGGGTTGGCCGATTAAGGAAATCCTTGTGGTAGCAGGAATTATGACTATTTCCTCCAGCGCAATTGTAGCAAAAGTAATTGTCGATTTAAAGAGGGCAGCGAATGATGAAACGGAGATCATTTTAGGTTTGATGATGTTTCAAGATGTCTTCGTGGCAATTTTTTTCTCTGTTGTTTCTGGCCTGGTTCTCGCCGGTTCCACTTCCATTTCAGTGATAATAATAAGCGCCATAACGGCACTCTCATTTATCGGTGGTTTTTTATTTTTAGGGCATAAGTTGGTTCCAAAACTAGACCGTTGGTTGGATATTCCTTCCGACGAAACTTTTATGCTTGTAATTATTGCTATTTTAGTTTTGGTAGCGGGTTTTTCTGAAACGCTGCACATTGCTGAAGCCATCGGAGCTTTACTAATTGGTCTGGTATTGGCAGAAACAGATCATTCCGAACGCATAGAGCATTTAATGGTTTCCTTTAGGGATTTCTTTGGTGCCCTTTTCTTCTTTAGCTTTGGTCTAAGTATTGATCCCTTTGTCTTGGGTGGAGCAGTTTGGTATGCCCTGGCTGCTGTCCTTTTAACTCTTTTAGGCAATATTGTATCAGGTGTTTGGGCAGGGAGGAAAGCAAGTCTCTCCTACAGAGCTTCACTGAATGTTGGACTAACGATTATTTCGCGGGGAGAATTTTCTATTATTTTAGCCACTCTCGCTAAAGCAGGAGGATTGATGACTTCATTACAACCGTTTGCCGCTTTGTATGTTCTCATTCTCGCCATACTAGGGCCGCTTTTGACGAAGGAATCACGTTGGGTCTATAACCGATTAAGGCCATTACTGAGATGGCCGAAGCTTCCAGATAAGAGAAAGTTAAGAAATTAAATACAAATGGTAGTGGTTTCTTAAATACCGCCCTTCTTACGCATTTTTCAGATTTACATAACCTATAGGAATACCTTGGAAAAAGAAACGATCCTCCCAGCGTAGATCCACATCTGGCTACAGAGGA
>NZ_JCAIJG010000057.1:0-16013 GCF_059735615.1 Desulfosporosinus sp. Tol-M2 | reverse complement strand
GACAAGGGGGACACTATAAACATCTTTAACCAGATAATCGTGTACTGTCTCTGTCAGCTTCATATGTTGTTTCACAACACTAGTACATAAACAGTTCTGTCCTCTCCGGCTATCTAACCTAATGAATTCATTGTTTAACATTGTCAGCCACCAGCATTCTAAAAAAACTTAAATAATTTTCTAAATGCATTTTATGCTCTCTCATTGTCTAATGTTCATTTTTCAACAGGCTTAGTAATCCATACAAATTCCGCCTGTTAATTTATCAAACCCTACAGCCTACTACTGAAAAAGAGGCATTTGCCGACGGGGAGCATATAATAAAAAAGAGCTGCATTTAGGTGACCATGATGGTATGCCCCCACAGTCTAAGTTCTGTGAATTCTGCCGTATAGTAGCATCCGCCGAAACAGGTACATGTGCCAGATATGGTAGATTCGGTCTCCAAGGGTCAAGGCATAAATTAACTATGCCGAAGCAAAAAAATGGACGATTTGAAAGGAATGTTTAGAGATGGCTAATAATGATAAGCGCAAAAAGAGAAATAAGGTATTTGCAGCGGCTATGATTGGGAGTCTTTCAGGAGCAGTGTTTGGTTTATTACTGGCTCCAAAGAGCGGACAGGAATTGCGCCAGGATATAACTGAACAGGGCCACAAGTTGGGAGACAAAGCCGTGGAAATCAGGGACAAGGCGCAGAGTGCCTGGCAAAATATCGAAGATAAAACCGAGAAAACGATTGAGAACAGTAAGAGTTGGATTCAGAAAGGAAAACTATTGCTTAGTAATTTGAAAACACTGGTAGATGAAATTCGGCATGGTGCTTTGACAAAGAAATGTTAATCCCTACTACACAGTAAAAGCCCCTGAGTAATCAGTGACTTTGGTAAAATTGAGGTGATACAGCTCAATCTGTGCACCCACTTAAGCTATACTTAATAAATTTATATTGAATTTTTCCATAGTTTTGCAGATTACTTTCAGATTTTAATTTCCACGCTTTACTCTTATCCAAATTAATGAAATATTTATCTGCTGGATATTTGTTCTCTATCCTGGTTACATATGCTTCAGTACAAGAAGACAAAAGTTGAGAATAAACTGATTCTCCGCCTATCACAAAAACTTCATCAGAATTATACTTTTCCAGTTCGCAGAATAGTTCATCCAGGGTACGGCATATTGTTACCTTTCTATTATTAAAACCCTCGTTCTTACTAAGAACGATATTAACTCTGTCCTTCAAAGGTTCTTTTCCGGGCAATGATTCAAATGTCTTCCTCCCCATAATCACAACTTTACCTATAGTCATCTGCTTAAAAAACTTCATATCCTCAGGAATACGTTCTAATAAGTTGCCTCTATAGCCAATTCCCCAATTCAAATCAACGGCAGCAATAGCTTTCATCTATACTCTCCTTTTCAAACAGCAACGGGAATATCTCTAATCTGCGGACCACTCTGATAACCCTCTAATACAAAATCTTCGACTCTAAAGTCATAAAAATCTTTTTTATCGGTGTTAATCAACAGCTTTGGCGCCGGATATGGGGTCCTTTGGATTAGTTCACTAATTAATGGTATATGCCTATCGTATATGTGCGCATCAGCAATAACATGTACAAACTCTCCAACCTCCAGGTTACTTACTTGTGCCAGCATATGTACAAGAATTGCATACTGACATACGTTCCAGTTATTTGCAACAAGAATATCCTGTGAACGTTGATTTAATATGGCGTTAAGTTTTCTGCCCGTAACATTAAGGGTCAAACTATATGCACAAGGATATAAATTCATTTCATGCAGATCATTATGATTATACATGTTAACAATAATCCTTCTGCTATAGGGAGTCTTTATTAAATCATATAACACCCTGTCAACCTGATCAAATTCCCCTTCATGGTACTTGTGTTTGATTTTCAATTGATATCCATATGCTTTTCCAATTGACCCTTCTTCATTAGCCCAACTATCCCAAATTCCGCTATTCAGCTCATTAATATTATTGGATTTCTTTTGCCATATCCATAATAATTCGTCGATTGCAGCTTTTAAGTTTGTTGGTCTTAAGGTAAGAATGGGGAATTCTTCTGAAAGATCATATCTATTAATAATGGCAAACTTTTTAATAGTATAAGCCGGCGTACCATCCGCCCATACGGCTCTTACAACCTCACCTTCAGAAGAAATCCCATTTTCAAGGATATCCTTGCACATTTTAATAAAAATATCATCAGCTTTACACACAATAGACTCCTCACTCATGGTATTGTTATACCATGCATTTCTTTGATCTTCTTCAGAAATACTAAACTAATGTTATACTTCTTGGATAAGATATAAATTTTACAGAGTTTATATTATCTATGGAAAAAAGGCAAGCGCCTAATGCCAAGAATATTTTCTATGCATAATTATTCATTTCCACTTATAAAATTACATAGTTTATGATATAATTACCCTGTTAACTCCATATGAAGTAAGTTACCTTATCTTGAAGAAGGGGGGAAAGTTATGCCAATACGAACTGACATCCACAAAGTACTCATTATTGGTTCCGGTCCGATCATTATTGGGCAAGCTTGTGAATTTGACTATTCCGGAACACAGGCATGCAAAGCCCTGCGAAAGCTGGGTTATCAGATCGTACTTGTCAATTCAAATCCAGCGACAATTATGACAGACCCGGAAATGGCTGATGCAACCTATATAGAACCACTGAATGTCAAAAGCCTGACAGAGATCATTGCTAAAGAACGCCCTGACGCCCTGCTCCCAAATTTAGGCGGCCAGTCAGCTCTCAACTTGTGTTCCGAACTGTATAAGACGGGAGTTTTAGAAAAGTACGCAGTTAAAGTCGTTGGTGTCCAGGTAGATGCTATAGAACGAGGTGAAGACCGAATCGCCTTCAAAGAAACGATGACTCAGTTGGGGATTGACATGCCTCGCAGCAAACCAGCCTACAATGTTGAAGAAGCTGAAAAAATTGCTCAAGAACTCGGTTATCCTGTAGTTATCCGTCCCGCCTACACTATGGGAGGCACGGGCGGAGGTCTGGTCTATAATGTTGAAGAGTTAAGGACGATCGCCAATCGGGGAATCGCCGCCAGTATGGTTGGCCAAATTCTTGTTGAGGAATCCGTGCTTGGCTGGGAAGAATTAGAACTGGAGGTCGTTCGGGATGCTAAAAATCAGATGTTAACCGTATGCTTCATTGAAAATATTGATCCTATGGGTGTGCATACGGGTGATTCTTTTTGTTCAGCTCCAATGTTGACGATTAGCACTGAGCTTCAACAACGCTTGCAAAAAATGTCTTATGCCATTGTTGAAGCGATCGAAGTCATTGGCGGAACCAATATTCAGTTCGCCCACGATCCGATAACCGGCCGAGTGGTTATTATTGAAATTAATCCTCGTACATCTCGTTCCTCGGCTTTAGCTTCAAAGGCCACGGGCTTCCCCATCGCTTTGATTTCAGCAATGCTGGCTGTCGGTTTGACCCTTGATGAAATTCCTTATTGGCGAGATGGTACCCTCGATAAATATACCCCTTCAGGGGATTATGTCGTTATAAAATTTGCCCGCTGGGCCTTTGAAAAGTTTCCCGGCTCGCATGATAAACTGGGGACACAAATGCGCGCTGTCGGTGAAGTGATGAGCATCGGCAAGAATTATAAAGAAGCCTTCCAGAAGGCCATTCGTTCTCTCGAAATTAATCGTTCCGGATTAGGCTTTGCCAATAATTATCACCAATGCTCCTTAGAAGAATTGTTAACGCTTATGACAGAGCCCTCGAGTGAACGTCAGTTTATCATGTATGAAGCCTTACGCAAAGGTGCTGATATTGAACAACTCAACATGTTAACCAAAATTAAACCCTGGTTTATTCAGCAAATGAAAGAGCTTGTTTCCCTTGAAGAAACAATCCTCCAGTATAAAGCTGGGTACTTACCTGACGAATTGTTAATCCAAGCTAAAAGGGATGGTTTTGCCGACCGTTATTTAGCCATGCTCTTGAATCTGCCGGAAACAGAAATCCGGGAGCGCAGAATCGCTTTAGGTGTTGTTGAAGGATGGGAAGCTGTTCCGGTGAGCGGCGTCGAAAACGCCTCCTACTATTTCTCCACCTACAATGCTCCCGATCAGACAAAGGATTCTGCTAATCGGCAGAAAGTGATGATTCTTGGCGGTGGTCCGAACCGTATTGGTCAGGGGATTGAGTTTGATTACTGTTGTGTCCATGCGGCCTTTGCCCTACGTGATTTAGGTTATGAAACCGTTATTGTTAACTGTAATCCAGAAACGGTTTCTACAGATTATGACACCTCAGATAAGCTGTACTTTGAACCTCTGACTGTGGAAGATGTCTTAAGTATTTATGAAAAGGAAAAACCTCTTGGGGTCATAATTCAATTCGGTGGGCAAACTCCCTTGAATATCGCGGCCGAACTAGCTAAAGCCGGAGTAAAGATTCTCGGTACGACTCCCGATACGATCGACCTGGCCGAAGACCGTGATCGGTTCCGTCAGATCATGGAGAAACTGGATATTCCCATGCCGGAATCGGGTATGGCCGTTAATCTTGAAGAAGCACAGACAATAGCCGGTCAAATCGGCTATCCTTTGATGGTCCGTCCTTCCTATGTTTTGGGCGGCCGCGGGATGGAAGTTGTTCACGATGAGGGCATGCTTATTCAGTACATGGCTACAGCCGTCGGGGTTACTCCCGAAAGACCGATTCTAATTGATCGCTTCCTAACGAACGCTATCGAAGCAGAAGCAGACGCCATCGCCGATGGCACCGACGCTTTTGTCCCAACGGTCATGGAACACATTGAATTGGCCGGTATTCACTCTGGAGACTCAGCCTGTGTAATTCCGCCGATTAGTATTTCTGCTCAACATATTGACACCATTGTGCAATACACTCAAAAGATTGCCAAAGAGCTACACGTGATCGGCCTGATGAATATGCAATACGCCATTGCACATGACCGGGTTTATGTTCTGGAAGCCAATCCGCGAGCTTCACGAACCGTTCCCCTGGTGTCAAAGGTCTGTAATGTTTCGATGGCCAGAATTGCAACTGAAATAATGGTGGCTTCCGTTACCGGCCAAGAATCCCGTGTTAAACGTCTGGTCACCAAAAAAATCCCTCATTTTGGCGTCAAAGAGGCCGTCTTTCCGTTCAATATGTTTCCGGAAGTCGACCCGATACTTGGGCCGGAAATGCGTTCAACGGGTGAGGTCTTGGGAATAGCCGATTCGTTCGGGCTTGCTTACTATAAAGCACAGGAAGCCGTCCAGTCTCCCCTTCCCACCTTTGGAACTGTTCTGCTCAGTGTGAACGATCAAGAGAAATCAGCTGCCCTGGAAACTGCCAAGTTATTTTCTAAACTGGGCTTTAAAATTAAAGCAACGGAAGGAACGCATAAGTTTCTGAACGAAAACGGAATTCAGTCCGATAAAATTAATAAATTACATGAAGGACGTCCAAATATCGTCGATGGTATTACAAATCACGAGATTAACCTTGTGATCAATACCCCGTTCGGAAAACGCGGTCAACATGATGACTCCTATATTCGTAAAGCTGCTATCAAATATAAAGTTCCGTATATCACAACCATAGCGGCAGCCTTGGCGAGTGCCAAAGGAATTGCAGCCTATACGGAAAATGACTATAGAGATGCCCCGTTAAATTCTTTACAAGAATATCATTTAAAAATAATAGACTAGGAAAATACCGTGCTTTCACTCTGCCCTGGATTCTTAAATCGAACGGAAATTGTCGTGCCCGACGGGCTCGTATCAATTTGAATTGCAGCGTTATGCCTTGCGGCAATGCTGTAACAGGTGGCCAGCCCCAAACCAGTACCGTTCTCTTTGGTGGTGAAGAAGGGGGTTCCTATCTTCTCAAGGTCATCAGGCTTTATGCCATTTCCCTCGTCCCCCACGGCCAAAACGACTTCATCGCCATTATTGAACGTACTAATAGTCAACTTACCACTCCCTGGCATCGCTTCCAGTCCATTCCGGGAAAGGTTTAAGATGAGCTGGCGAATTTCTTTCTTATCCAGTAGCAAGACATCTGTATCCTGCAGTTCCAGTATAATCTCCTTGTCACTGACCATTGCGTCCGCCTGTATCAACGGGTACATGTTTTCAATCAGCCCGTTCAGACTCATGGGTTTTAAATCTACAGCCTTGTTTTTGGCTAGGCTCAGAAATTCTGTAATAATGGAATTTGCCCTGTCAAGCTCTTCAATCATCAGTTCAAAATAGCCCTTAGATTGTTTGAATTCTTCTTTCTCCCCCAGTAACTGCAGGAAACCTCGCACTGTAGTCATTGGATTTCTGATTTCGTGACCGATCCCCGCTGCCATTTGTCCCACAAGGTTCAACCTGTCCAAGCGGGCCATTTCTTTTTCGAACATCTTACGGTCAGATATGTTGTTATGTAAAATGGACAAACCCTCGTCGAACGGATAAACATACACTTCATACGGAAGATTATACTGGAATATACTTTTGATCTCAAAATTAATACTTTCCTTCCTGTTCAAAGCTTTCTCTAAGAGAGGTTTATATTCGGATAATTCAGGGAAGATTTCCCAAATAACTTGCCCTTTTAATTCTTCCCTCCTCTTCCGGAAATATTTCTCCGCCTCTTCATTGACAAAGGTGAACTGCCACTGTTGATTTAGGGTATAGATGGCACCCGTGATGCTTTCGAGAATATTATTAAGCTCCTGGCTGGTCTTCATGAGCCTTTTCCCAATTTTTTTTCGTTCTGATATTTCTTCTTTGAGCTTTTCATTGGCCAGAAAAAGTTCGCAGGTTCGCTCTTGAACGAGCTTTTCCAGGGTAATGTAGCGTTCTTTTCGCTCCTTCTCCAACTGTTTTCGTTCGGTAATGTCCCGCACGGAGCAAACAAGTATCTGCTGCTCCCCAATGCTGGCCACACCGACCTGAATCTCTGCTGGAAAAACTGTCCCGTCTTTACGCATGGCAATCGCATCCAAGACCTGGCTGCAGTTGCTTGTGATCTGGTTATTCTTTTGACCCAGAAAAGAAGATTTCTCTCCGGGTAAGAGCCTGGAGACATGCTGATTCAACAGTTCCTCAAAGCCATAACCAAACTTTTCTGTCGCCGCGGGATTAGCATTTAATATCTGACCCGCCCCGTCCAAGGTAAGCAAAGCGTCCGTGCAAGTTTCTCCGAACACTCGGGCAAGCGCTTCGGCCTTGCGCAATTCTGAAGTAGTACACTCCAGGTTTGCGTTTATTTTTCTAAGTTCTTCAGCCCTTCGCCTCAACATATCATTTTGGAGCTTGATTTGCTGACGGTGAAGGTGCAATTTAACAAAGGCTTCCACCTTCAACTTTAATGTTACCGGGTGGAATGGTTTAAATATATAGTCAATCGCTCCCAAGGAATACCCCTGCTTGATATTTTCCTCGCTCTGGTAAATCGCCGTAATGAAAATAATGGGTGTAGCCTCATTACTTTTTCTTGACCTAATGAGCCTGGCTGTTTCAAAGCCGTCCATTACCGGCATCTGCACATCCAGTAAAATCAAGGCAAAATCGTCTTTCAGTAAGCACTTCAAGGCTTCTTCTCCGGAAGTGGCAAAAATCAGATGGTAGTCTGGCGATTCAAGCACTGCCTCTAAAGCCCGTAAATTCTCTTGGTGGTCATCAACAATTAAGATTTTCATTTTTCCCTCATTCTTTGGTACCCTAGAACCCTTTATTTTTTTCATTGACCTAACGTCGTTACTACTCTTACCTTCCGATAAATTTTCTCTTCCTTATCAAAGGCTTCGTAACAATGAGAATAACTATTAAAAGCGATGTCCTCTTTTTTGCCCAACCCCAGAATACCCAGCGTGCACAAGCTCTCATAAAACAGCCCATGCACACGGTCTTGGAGGACCCGATCAAAATAAATCATTACATTTCGGCAAATAATCACATTAAACTCATTAAACGAATGATCGGTAGCCAGGTTATGTTGGGCAAAAACAACGTTCTGGGTTAGAGACGGGTGAAAGACTGCTTTCCCATCACTTACCTTATAATACTCCTCAAACTCATTCTTCCCCCCGGCTAATTGGTAGTTATCCCTATATGCCCGCATATTTTCTAAAGGGTAACCTCTTTCCTTGGCCTTTCTTAACAAATCTTCGTTCATATCCGTGGCGTAGATCTTAGTTTTGTGGTATAACCCTTCCTCCTGGAGAATGATTGCCATGGAGCAAACTTCTTCACCGCTGGAACAACCCGCATGCCAAATTCGGACATAAGGGAGTTCTCTGAGCAGCGGAACCACGTTCTTCCTGAAAGACTTAAAGAATTGTGGATCTCGAAACATCTCTGATACGTGAATTGAAAAATCCGAGAGCAGCCGTTCCATAGTTTTAGGGTCATGCAGAACCTTTTCAAGCAGGCTAGTAACGTTTTTCAACCTTTCAGCCCGGATGCGATACCATATTCTGCGTCTTATGGAAGCAAACACATAACTTCGAAAATCAAAACCATAGTAACTGTAAATCCCCTCTAAGAGCAGATGTATTTCGATTTCTTCTAATTCATTACAACTCTCCGCTACCGTGCTTTTCATTTCTTTCTCTGTATTCATGATATCCACCTATCTATAAAGCCAGATCTTAATTAAAGAAAATAGCTGTTCCAGATTTACCGGCTTGCTGATATAATCCGACGCACCCGCTTCTATACACTTTTCTCTGTCGTTTTTCATGGCCTTCGCCGTTAGGGCGATAATCGGCAGGTTCACATACTTAGGAATTTGGCGAATGCGGCCTAATGCTTCGTATCCATCCATCTCTGGCATCATAATGTCCATCAGAACTAAGTCGATGTCTGGGTTTTTTTGCAAAACCTCAATACCATCTCTGCCATTCTCCGCAACCACAACGTCTATTTTCTGATTTTCCAGGGCTATGGTAAGAGCAAACACATTCCGAATATCATCGTCCACAATCAATATCTTCTTGCCTTCCAAGCGCGCGTTCCCGTTCTCCACTCCTTGAGATTCGTCCTCAGACCGTACTACTGTTGAAACGGGCCCAACAGATTCCGTCTCGTGGGCAGGAGAATCATCGCTAGTTATAGCAGCTTCGTCGCAAAATATCTTCGAACCTTCTTTCTCAACATTATTGCCTGGCACATATAAGGTAAACGTACTCCCCCTGCCCTCAACACTATCAATGTCAATAAGCCCGCCTAACAACTCGGCGATTTTCTGACTGATGGTCAGGCCTAAACCTGTGCCCCCATATTTCCTTGCAGTTGTCCCGTTCGCCTGCTGGAAGGCCTCAAAAATCATCTCCTGCTTATTCTCAGAAATTCCTATGCCCGTGTCTATCACGGAAAAGGCCAGAACCCACTCCGCGTCCCTAAATAGGGGATTTTTTGCAACAAAATGTTCTTCCGCCCTCCAGATACGCAAAGAAACACTGCCACGTTCCGTAAATTTAAACGCGTTGGATAATAAATTCTTTAAAATATTGAAAAGCTGGTGTTCATCTATACAAGTGGTTTCCGGTAGACCTTCACTCATTTGAATATTAAATTCCAGTTTCTTTTGGCGTGCCACAGGAAGGAAATATCTTTCGACATACTCCTTTATTTCCGCTAACTCCACGACGGTAGGGTTTATTGAGACCTTGCCCGCCTCTATCTTTGAGAGGTCAAGTATATCATTTATCAAAGTCAATAGTTCATTTCCGGAAGAAAAGATGGTTTTCACATGTTCTACTTGACTGGGAGTTAGGTTGCCTTCTTTATTCTCCGCCATAATTTGAGAAAGGATCAGCAGACTGTTCAGCGGCGTTCGCAACTCGTGGGACATATTGGATAAAAACTCCGATTTATAGTTTGAACTTCCTTCAAGTTGCTGAGCCTTTTCTTCAAGGGCAACCTTAGTAATTTCCAGTTCCATTGCCCTCTTTTCAGATTGTTTATATTCCTCCTCCAGCTTCTCATTAAAGGTTTTAAGCTCCTCCTGCTGCAGTTGAAGTTCTTCCGACTGGGACTGAAGTTCTTCCGTTTTGGCCTGAGAATCCTTCAGCAGTGTTCCGATCTCCATGTGGGATTTAACCCGGTGTATGGCAATCCCAATACTCCTTTCGGCCACAAATTCCAGAAACTCTATCTGAAGGTCATTACAAGGTTGGAGGGATGCCAGTTCTATGACAGCCTCTACTTCTTCTCCACACACCACGGGAAGTATGACAATACTTTTTGGTGATGTTGTGCCCAAGCCGGAGCTAATCTTAATATAATCACCGGGGACCCTGTCCAACGTTATCCGCCTGTTTTCCAATGCACACTGCCCCACCAGTCCTTCCCCCAGCTGAAAAACCTCCTTGGCCTCGACGGATTCCAGTGGACTACCAGCATAGGCAGCGAACTTTATTAAGCACTGTTTGTCTCCGTGTCTCTCTTTGATATAAAAAACTCCATAACTTGCTTCGACCATAGGGGTTATAGATGTAATCAAACTGTGCGACATAGTATTTAAATCCTCGAATCCCTGGCAATTGTCGGAAATTTCTTCGATCGCAGCCTGCAACCAGACTTTCCTATCAAAATTATCATGGAATTCTTTTTCAAGCCTGGTGTGTTCTTCCAGGGACCCGGCCATCTCATTATAGGAAGAGGCAATTTCCCCAACCTGACCTTTTGCGCGGATATGGACGCGCGGCAAATCAACGTGCTCTTCCATCGAGGAAAAACCGCTCATAACAGTCAAGACTTTGCGAAGGTCTCCCGAAACCTTCTGTATGTACCAAACGGTTATCCCAGCTCCGACAAACACTGTCAGCAGTAAGGAAAAAAGTAAGAACTCAAGTACTTGGTTATTGACAGTGGCCGACGACTTCAGTAAGTCGTCCATGATCGTATCTTCAAGATTTTTCAATTCCTCAACATATTTCAATATCTGACCCTGTTCCAACGCTCCCTCATTTATCACCCGGACAGACTCCGCTTTTTTGCCGGAGGAAACCAATGCAATGCTCTTTTCCTGCAGTTCTGTGTAACCGAGATTTGCTGTTTTTATCTGGCTGAGCAGATTTTTTACCCTTATCTCGTCGTTGATAGCCGAAGCTTCAAGGGAATCCAGCGCCGACTCTACCTTCTGCCTGGAAGACCGGATCGAGTCAATCGTCTGCAAGAAATCCTGACTATCCGTATCCAGTAAAACAAGTTCCCTATTATACCTGCTAATATTATAGATTTCATCTTGCATTGTATTGGAATACTTAATGTTTTGATAACGCTCCAGTTTAGATTCGTCTACTTTTCTATTAGATTGATTTAAAGTATAAATCGATACCAAAATAAGTGCTGATATAATAACCACATCAAAAAAATATCCTAAGTATATCTTCGTTTTGCGCCTCATACTTTTCGTCCTTTCAGCAAAATAGATTTATCTCAAGCGGGTATATGTAATTATCTCTTAAATTTAATCGAAAATTTCGACAATATCTTTGAAGGCATTCGACATTTATTAATCAATCTCCTTCTGGAAATATGTCGCTTTATGACAAGTTAACGTCCTAACTTAAATTTTTTTATCCTTGTGTACCATACTCGCTATAGCACTCAGCAATTGGCAACGAAAGAGGATTATGGCGACGTGCCGTAATCCTCTTTCGTTGCTTAAATGTCGGGCAATTATTGAACATTCTGAAGGCAGATCATTTGTCCGCCATGCTTAAAGATATTCATCCACATCAATACACGTTTGTCTCCAGGGAAAAGGCTTATCTTCGCCAAGGTCGGTGATAGAAATGGTATAACTATAGCCCACATTCTGCGGTTTTTTTAATCTGTTTGCTCCTTAATTGTCCACAAGCAGCATCAATATCTGCCCCGTGTTCAAGCCGAATACAACAATTAATGCCCTGCTTTTTCAACGTATCATAAAACGCCAGCATTGTCTGATGCTCGCTTCTTTGATATTGCGTATGTTCATCCACCGGATTATAGGGAATTAAGTTGACATTTGTGAGATCTCTCCTAGCACCAATCAGGTCAGCTAGTTGAAGGGCATGTTCTCGACGGTCATTCAAATCCTTGAGTAAAATATATTCCATCGTAGTCCTACGTTTCGTTTTTTCCAAATAGTAATCAACGGCCTGCATTATTTTTTCTATGGGAAAGGCTCGGTTTATTTTCATTAGCCGCGTTCGAAGTTCGTTAGTTGGCGCATGTAAGGAGATCGCTAGGTTTATCTTCAGATTAGTATCGGAGAATTCAATAATCTTATCAACGAGACCACTGGTCGATACGGTGATATGTCTTCCCCCAATGGCTAATCCTTTATCATCTGTAATAATCCGTAAAGAATCCACGACGTTTAAAAAGTTATCAAAGGGCTCGCCAATCCCCATCACCACAACGTGACTCACTCTTTCATCGTGTTTCATTTTATCCAGATAAAGTTGAACTTTCATAATTTGTTCCACAATTTCGCCACTGGATAAATCTCGAGTTTTCGTTAATAACCCACTTGCACAAAAACTACACCCCATATTACAGCCTACTTGAGTTGTGATACAAACCGACAAACCGAATTTAGGTCTCATCAAGACCGTTTCAATCAGATTGTCATCTTTTAACCTAAACAAAAACTTAATCGTTCCATCCGTTGATTCTTGCTTATAGTGTTCGTTTAATGTTTGAAGAACAAAATGATCTGCTAATAACTGAAGACACTCCTGATTGACATCAATCATTTCTGAGAAATCCGTCACCCGCTTTCTATAAAGCCAATCCCAGACTTGTGATGCCCGAAACTTTTTATGCCCATATTCCATAAGCCATGCTGCCAGTTGATCAAATGTCAATCCATAAATGGATTCTTTATTCATTTATTATCTTTAGCAAAATATCGTACAACAAGAAATCCACTAAATATCCACATCCTTTCTTTAATTACGTATTTACAGTGTCTTACATGTTGATAAGTCAGTTGATAGTTCCCACCCTACTCTGTTAATATATAACGTAATAAGGCAGTAATAATTTGATATTAGAAAGTTGAACGTACTTGGCAGATCTTTTTAGAATAATAGCTGAACAGAAAATTCAAGAAGCTATTACAAAAGGTGAATCAAAAGACCTTCCTGGGGTAGGAAAGCCCGTAAAGATCGAGAACATTTATATTTTGCTCCCTGAATTTATATTTGCCTATACTGTTTTGAAGAGTTCAGGCTATCTTAACCTAGCTGACATGGAAAATTCTAAGTGATGAAACGTTTCTACTGAACCCAAGTGATTTACTGAAACTGAAAATTAGAACTTGACAGGATTACAGTGATTTGTTACTATAAAAGTCGTTCTTATAATACGGGGCGTGGCGCAGTTTGGTAGCGTGCTTGGTTCGGGACCAAGAGGCCGTGGGTTCGAATCCCGTCGCCCCGACCACTGATATCATAGGGAGTTTCTATGTAGAAACTCCCTATTTTTTGCCCCAATACGACCAGTAATACGACCAGCACAATTACTATACCATTCTTGATCGGTTGAATTCAATACAATCTGCTTCGGTACCAAAATAAATAAAACTTGATGAGGCGCCATACGTATTTAATATTCTGCGAATCAAGCTAATTGGCATTTTTTCAGAATCCACCTCGTATTTACATAGCATATCTACTGGTACACCGGAGTGCCTTGCAGCTTCCTCCACTGTATACCCGTTCAGCTCTCTTGCGGTCCTTAATGTAATCTTAAACATCTCATCCTCCTTTTAATCACATAAAAACAAAACCCTGTCCAGCAAAGCCAAACAGGGGGGTAGTCTCCGGTCGCTATACACGGCAACCCGACTATCCTGGCCTTTTTCAAGCTGTAGACTCGCGGCTTTGCGTCCTCAGCTTTCACCGAGTTTGCCTTTATCCTTTTTATGTTTTCACCTCCTAGGTATAGTTTACTATATTAGTTATACAGCATATTGTATTATTTGTCGAATATTATTAGATATATCTTATATTCCTCGCATTGATAGGGAATTGTGCCTTTATACGGAATAGTTCCTTTGGTGATGTTGGTGCGAAATAAGATACAGGAAGTCATGTGGCTGAAAAATATTACTCAGGAAGAACTACACAGGCGGACCGGAATTAAGCAGTCTTATCTAAGCGAGATTATTGCGGGGCAGAGGGATGTTCGCATTTCAACGGCGCAAAAGATTGCTAAAGCATTGGGCAAAAGCATGGATTATCTTTGGCCTTATTAAGCGTGCAAGTCCCCGGCAGAAACGCTGGGGGCTTATTATTTTATTACGTAAATTGTCGTATAACAATTAAGAATGTCGAGGGGCAGGAAATACGCAACAATAGTGGAAATGTTTATAATAAAAAGAAAGAGGGAGTTGTTTGTTTTGTTAAAGAAAATCCTAATTGCAATCGTTGCCATCGTAGTCATTGTAGGGATTGCATCCTCAATGGGAGACAACGGGAAAACCACTGCCCCAACGTCAAACCAGTCCACAAGCAAGCCGGCTGACACTAAGCCACCCGTTGAGGTTATTAAAGTTACAGCGGTTGACTTAGCAGCCGCTTATGAATCTAACGAAGTCAAAGCCGATCAAACCTACAAGGGCAAAACTGCAGAGATTGCAGGAACGGTTGACAGCATTGGAGTCGTCTTAGATCAAACTTATGTAACTCTTTCGTCCGGAAAAGACTTTGCCATAGTGAGTACCCAGTGTTTCTTCGAGGACAAGACAGAGATTGCCAAGGTTGCCGAGTTAAAGAAAGGTGATAAGGTCACGGTGCAGGGTGTTATTGAAGGAAAATCGATGAATGTTGGAGTCAAGAAGTGTATATTAAAGTAGAAACCATGGATCACGAAATGAGCCCCCAGGCATTCATCCCTCATGAGATCTTTCTAGTTTTTACTTCTTTATATAAAAACTACCCTTACGTACCTAAACTCATAATAAACCGCATGAAATAAATATTAAGATAGCTCGAAGATTAACCGGGCTATCTTTTAATAATTCATTCGCTTTAACTTATCGCAAATTTTTACGAAACTAACCATGCAAATTATGCCATGCTCTCGTGTCATAAAAGATCAAGAATTTACTCCTGAAAAGATTGCCCAAATGTCTCCATAAGAAATCCGCTTTGAATATAGGCTGGGACGGTAATTACCAATACTCTAAGTAGGCCAAGTATTATCTTTGTCGGAGTTATTAATTTCTACAGAATCATAATAATCTTTAATACGAACTCTTTTAATCTGATAGTTGAATAAACATTTAACTAATAACTGTTTTTCAGATTCTAAAACATCGATAAATTGAACTCCATATTCATAAAAATTACCTTTCTTATTTTTCGATTTTATTATTCCTTTTAACTTAAATTTTATATCTATAAGATAAAAAGATAACTCTAAAATTATTACTATATTTATTGGAAAATCTAAAATTGTTTTAGTTTTTAAGCCGCCTTCACTAATATTTAAAATTTCTAAATTAATAAACTTATTTATATTTATCTTTTTGTTATTTATTGATAAGATCTCAGCTTTTCCATTTAAAAAATCATTAAAGTTAATTCTAAAAGAATTTCGTCTTTCTTTTTTACAGTCATTTTGCAATGTCCCCGCTTATCTTTTTTTCACAACTTTATTATCTTATTTTTTTAGTCCCGTGTCCATCTCTCTGGGGACATTTTTTATTTACTAATAGACATCTAAAAATCGTTGCTTCCTGTGGGGTTCACTACTTATATGGCATGCCTGGACTCCTGGGAGGAATCATTGCTATCTTCGTGGTTCCCGTGATCGCGCAAGCTCAAGTAATCGGTATCCTTTTTACGGTTGTCCTGGCGGTCTTAACCGGCGCAATTGCCGGGTTGATTATCAAGTAACCGATAAAAAGAAGCTGGTCTACGAAGATAAAGATGAATTTGCGACAGGCTGAAAGGTTTTCCGTAAGGAGTTAAGTTTCC